>JASBUM010000243.1 GCA_030147905.1 Acidimangrovimonas sp. | reverse complement strand
GCGCTCGCCGCGGCCGGCGCCGCGCGCCGGGTTCATGACGACGGCGAATTGTGTCGCGCGCTGGCCGACCTTCTGGCGCCCGACCGCGCGGCGCAGCTTGCCCATAATGCCTGGCAGGTGATCTCGGCCGGCGCCGAGGTGACCGACCGGGTGGTGTCGATTCTGGTTTCAGCACTGGCCGAATCCGAGGCCGCGTAATGCGTGCCCCCGCCTTCTGGTTCACTCCGCCCGACCATGTGGCCTGGCCGGCGCATGCGCTGGCGCCGCTGGGCCGGCTCGATGCCGCCGGCACTGCCCGGCGGCTGGCCGCCGGGCGGCCGGAGCGCCTGCCGGTTCCGGTGATCTGCATCGGCAATCTCAACGTGGGCGGCAGCGGCAAGACCCCGACCGCGATCGCGCTGGTCCGGCATCTGGGCGCGCGCGGGATCGTGGCCCATGTGGTCAGCCGCGGCTATGGTGGCCGGCTGACGGGACCGGTCGCCGTAGCAGCCGGACATCACAGAGCCGAGGATGTCGGGGATGAGCCTCTTCTGCTGTCGGCCTTCGCGCCCACCTGGGTTGCGCGTGATCGCGCGGCCGGGGCGCGGGCGGCGGTGGCGGCCGGAGCCGAGGCGATCGTATTGGACGACGGGTTCCAGAACCCGGCCCTCGCCAAGGATCTGTCGATCGTCGTGGTGGATGCGCAGCGCGGCTTCGGCAACGGCCGGTGCCTGCCCGCCGGGCCGCTGCGCGAACCGGTAGCCGAGGGCCTTGCCCGGGCCGACGCCTTGCTGCTGATCGGGGCGCCCCCTGCGCGCGGTGTCTTTCTGGAAACCTGGCGCGCGGCGCTTGGCGCGCAGCCGCGGCTTCCGGTTCTCGCCGGACGGCTCGCGGTCCTGCCGACCGGGCTGGACTGGGCGGGGCTTCCGGTCGTGGCCTTCGCCGGGATCGGGCACCCGGAAAAATTCTTCACCACGCTGCGCGGTCTGGGCGCCGAGCTGCTGCGCGCCGAGGCACTCGACGATCATCAGCCGCTGACCGAGGCGCTGATGCGCCGCCTTGCCTTCGAGGCGCGGACGTGCGGGGCGCAACTGGTCACGACGGAAAAGGATGCGGTGCGTCTGCCCGAAAGCTTTCGCCGTCAGGTGCTGACGCTTCCGGTCCGGCTGGAGCTTGAAGACCACGCAGCGCTTGACGCGCTGATCGATCCGCTGCTGGCGCGCCACGCCACATCCCGGGGCGCCACGTCCTAGATCGGTGCGATCGGCGCCGCGGCGGCTGTGGCCCCCGTGCCGGGCGAAGAACCAGGGGCCGGGGCAAGGTCCAGACCGAAGAACCAGACCGTCATGCATCGCGGGCGCTGGCCGTGGTGGCCGTGGAGGCCGGCATTAGGCCCCCCGGGCGCGGGGCCGCACGGCCCCCCCGACCCCGGGTCTGGCGTGCCGGGGTTTGCCGGGCCGGGGTTTGCCGGGGTGGAGTTTGCGGGGGCGGGCTTTGCGGGGGCCGTGGCGACGCGCCCACGCAGCGCGCGACCGTCACTCGGCGGCCAGATCCTCGGCCCAGCCGGAGATCGCCTTGACCTCGAGGAATTCCTCGATCCCCCAGTGGCCGCCCTCGCGCGCGCGGCCCGAGGACTTGACCCCGCCGAAGGGGCTGCCCGCGCCGCGCGGCTGGCCGTTCATCTCGATCATCCCGGCCCGCAGCCGGCGGGCAAGACGATTGCGCCGCGCGCCGTCCTGGCTCTGGACGTAATTGGCCAGCCCGTAGGCGGTATCGTTGGCGATCGCCACGGCCTCATCCTCGGTGTCGAAGGGGATCATCGACAGGACCGGGCCGAAGATCTCCTCGCGCTCGATCGTCATGCCGGGCTTCACGTCGGCAAAGACCGTGGGGCGCACGAAGAAGCCGCGGTTGAGATGTTCGGGCCGCCCGGGACCACCGGCCACCAGCCGAGCGCCTTCCGCGATCCCGGTCTCGATCAGCTTCTGGATCTTGTCGAACTGCGCCTGGCTGACGACCGGCCCGATATGCTTGCCGCTCTCATGTGCGGGGCCGACGGTGCTGGCCTCGGCGACCTGGCGCGCGGTCTCGATCGCGGCCTCGTAGATCGGGCGTTCGACCAGCATGCGGGTGGGCGCGTTGCAGCTTTGTCCGGAGTTGTTGAAGCAATGAAGGACGCCACGCTTCACGGCCTTTTCATCGGCATCCGCGAAGATCAGGTTGGCGCCCTTGCCCCCCAGCTCCAGGCAGACCCGTTTCAGCCCGTCGGCCGCGGCATGGCTTATCGCCCGTCCCGCCCGGGTGGAACCGGTGAAGGAGATCATTTCCACGTCCGGGTGGCTGGACAGACGGGTGCCGACCCCGGCGCCATCCCCGTTCACCAGGTTGAACACGCCCGGCGGTACCCCGGCCTCATCCATGATCTCCGCCAGCAGAAGCGCCGAAAGCGGCGCGATTTCCGACGGTTTGAGCACCATCGTGCAGCCGGCCAGAAGTGCGGGGATCACCTTCAGGGTGATCTGGTTCATCGGCCAGTTCCACGGTGTGATCAGCCCGACCACGCCGATCGGCTCGAGCGCGATGCGGTCGTTGGGAGCGTGCGGACCCAGCGGGCGGACAAAGGACATGTCCTTGAAGGCGGTGATGAAATTTCGGATGTGCCAGCTTCCGGCCGGCACCTGCGAACGGCGGGCCATGTCGATGGGTGCGCCCATCTCGCGGCTGATTTGCCGGGCCATGTCCTCGGCCCGGGCCTCGTAGACGTCGAGGATCCGCTCGACCAGTGCCAGCCGGTCGGGATGCGCGCTTTGCGACCAGCTTGAAAAGGCGGTCACGGCGGCCGCGACGGCGGCGTCGGCATCGGCTGCGCCGCCCAGCGAGATCGTCGCGCAGACCTCCTCGGTCGAGGGATCGATCACCTCGAACGCACGCCCGTCGATCGGCGCGCGCCAGGCGCCGTTGATGTAGAATTCGCGTGTGTGGTTCATCCGTGCCTCCCTCGCTGCGGGGCAAAGCTTCGCACCCGGCGGGACCAAGAGCAAGCCTGCCCGGCGGATGTCGGCGCAGGGGTTCTATTGGCTGCCCGCCGACCTATCTGTGGGGGGACGCGGGGCCGAGGGGCAGCGCGTCGCGACACCATAGACAGGAAGGATACGCCATGGGTCTGCGCATCAACGACACCGCACCCGATTTCACCGCCGAATCGACTGCCGGCACCATCAGTTTCCATGAATGGATCGGCGATGGCTATGCGGTTCTCTTCAGTCATCCGAAGGATTTCACCCCCGTCTGCACGACCGAATTCGGCGCCGTCGCGCAGCTTGCGGGTGAGTTTGAGAAGCGCGACACCAAGGTCATGGGCGTGTCGGTCGACAGCGTCGCCGACCATGAGAAGTGGCGCGCCGACATCGAGACTTTCGCCGGCCAGCCCGCGAATTTCCCCATCATCGACGACAGTTCGCTGACCGTCGCCAAGGCCTATGACATGCTGCCGGCCGAGGCGGTGCTGCCCGACGGACGCACGCCCGCCCATACCGCCACCGTGCGCACCGTCTTCATCATTGGCCCGGACAAGAAGGTGCGCCTGACGATGACCTATCCGATGGCGGTCGGTCGAAACTTCGCCGAGATCCTGCGCGCGCTCGACGCGGTGCGTGCGACCGACGGTGCGCCGGTGGCGACGCCTGCGAACTGGGTGCCGGGCAAGGACGTGATCGTCGCGCTTACGCTCAGCGATGACGAGGCACGGGAGAAATTCGGCGATATCGACGTCAGGCTGCCATATCTGCGTTTCGCCAAGGCGAAATAGCGCCTCGCGGCGGGCCCCCCCGCGCCGCCCTTGCGGGGGGGTCAGTCATCCGCCGGCAGAGCCGGGAAGCCGATTGCACGCTCGCGCCGTAGTGAGATCGCCTCCAATTTGAATTGGCGCGCGATTGAGGAATCGTATGACGAAAGAATACTGAGGGAATTGTCAGATGCGCATTTATCAAGCCAAAGCGGCGATTTTTTTAAGAATGGGAACCCTCGCTCGCGCAACATGTATTCAGGCAAGACATAACCTGCGCCCTGACCAGCTACTGCCGTTAAGATAAAGCCGACAGCATCATTGCGCCACTCCGAGATTGAGGCCTGAGTGAGCCGCTCGCACAACTCCTCCCATTGCGCTTTCAGGCGTGGCGCTTCGGGGATTATCAAATTTCTCAATACAGCCTCGAGCCGGTCATCGGGGAGCGCATTTAGCCGTTGATCAAGATCTTTAAGGTCGCATGTCGCCGCGTGGGTATAGCCCTTTCGAAGCACCCATTGGGTAAGACCTATTTCGCCGCGCCGGACAGTCAGCTTCTTGTTGTTCGATAGGCGAAAATGTCGCCAAAACGAGCGAAAATCTGGATCTTTTAGGATCTTCTGCCCTACCCCAATGGCGAATGAGCAGTAGTGGAAGCTGCGGCGTGCTTCGCTGTATCGCCATTCCATATGACGGAAATCTTTAGGTTCCACCTTGGTAACGCAATGATTGGATATCGCGGCTACAAAATCCGCGTTTAGTTCGTCAACTTTCTTTAACCAGTTGTCTGAACCAGGCATCGGGAACCAGGTTGAATCGTTTAATAGTACCAGCCGCTCTAGATCACCCATAATATATCTTAAAGAAAGAACGCCATCCCTGTACCCGCCGAAATCATACCCATAATTTCTGCGCTCGATCATCCGCCAACTCAGAGCTAGCGCCCTCTTTCGATCTTCCCCGAGGAGCGGTTGGTTCGTCACCAGAAGGGGTGCGTAGCCGGACGCGCTTATCCATTCTAGGGCCCTGATATGGGACTCGAGCAAGCCATCACGGGGAAAGATCAGATAGATCGCGATCCTCTGTTGCTCAGGAAGAGCGCCATCAACTGTTTTTCGGTGCCGTGAAAGGACAAGATCATAGTAAGGCTGGGCCAGAAAATAGGAGGTGAGAAACCGAGGCGAGCCCGCGATCTGGCGCCCGATCCGGCGCAGTTCGCGCTTGATTTTGTAGGGGGTCGGCTTCGGCATCGGGTCCGTCCTTTGCGGCGCGGAGCTATCAGGGTTCGGACCGGCTGCCAACCGGTCCCGGCACACGACCACTCACGACACCGCGCAGAAAGGCGCGGTGCTTGGCGCGTTTGCGTGCCGAGATCCAGGCAACCGGCGACAGTAGCTGCGACAGTGCGCGGGCAAATGCGCGCGCGAAGGGGAAGGGGCGGCCATGCTTGCGCGCCGCGTAGACCCGGCTGCGTCCCATATGCCAGGCCTTGAGCGCGGCGACCGCGGGGTTGCGGCTGCTCGACCGGCCCTCGAGATGGCGTGCCACCGCATCGCGCACGAACAGCAGGCTACCTTGGCGCGCGGCGAGGCGCAGGCTCAGGTCGTCGTCCTCGTGATAGAGAAAGATCATCGGGTCGAAGCCGCCGACGGCCTCGAAGTCGGCGCGCCGCACGAAGAAGACCGCGCCGCTGAGGACGGGTACCGTGCTATCGGCTGGCGGCCAGCCGCGCGCGCGCCATTCGCGCCGCGCCAGAAGGACGCTGCGATGCTTGAAATAGGGCCGGCCGCGGCCGTCGACGATGCGCGGGTTCATCGCGACCGCGCGGGGATTGCGGTCGGCTGCCGCGACAAGCGCCTCGAGCGCGCCCGGGTCCAGCCGCGCGTCCGGGTTGAGAAACAGAAGGAATTCGGTATCCGCCAGCGCAGCACCCTGGTTGCAGGCGGGGCCGAAGCCGCGGTTGGCCGCGTTGCGTATCAGTCGGGCGCCGTGTCGCATGGCCAGCGCAGCCAGCGCCGCGACCTGATCCTGCGGCACGCCCCGATCCGGGGCGACGCCGGCCGCGACCATATCGCCGCCGTCCGATCGGGCGCCGGATCCGCCCGCCGAGAGGCCGCCCGATCCGTTGTCGACCAGCACCGCCGGCGTTCCGGACGGGAGCGAATCAAGCATCGCCCCGATCACCGCGGCGCTGTTGAAGCACACGCTGACGACGGTGACGCGGAGATGGGGCGCTTGGGCGTTGGCGGACATGTCCAGCTCGTCGATGATGCCCGGAAAGATTATCCCGGGCACCGCCATTCTTGAACCGCGAAACTCAGGCCTGCGCGGGATCTTCGCGCTTTTCCGAGATCTCGGCACCGGTCTCCTGGTCGACCATCTTCATTCCGAGGCGGACCTTGCCGCGATCGTCGAAGCCCAGAAGCTTCACCTTCACTTCCTGGCCTTCCTTCAGCACGTCGCTGGGATGGTTCAGGCGACGGTTGGCGATCTGGCTGACATGGACCAGCCCGTCGCGCTTGCCGAAGAAGTTCACGAAGGCACCGAAATCGACCAGCTTGACCACCTTGCCGGTATAGATCTTGCCCTCTTCGGGTTCGGCCACGATCGACCAGATCATGTCATGGGCGCGCTTGATCGCTTCGGCGTCGCTGGAGGCGATCTTGATGACCCCGTCGTCGTTGATGTCGACCTTGGCACCCGAGGTCTCCACGATCTCGCGGATCACCTTCCCGCCCGAGCCGATCACTTCGCGGATCTTGTCGGTGGGGATGGTCATGGTCTCGATCTTGGGCGCGTATTCCGAGAAATCATTCGCCGTGGTCAGCGCCTTGCCCATCTCGGACAGGATGTGCATCCGGCCGTCCTTGGCCTGGGCCAGCGCCTGTTCCATGATCTCGGGGGTGATCCCCGCGACCTTGATGTCCATCTGGAGCGAGGTGATGCCCTGTTCGGTGCCCGCGACCTTGAAGTCCATGTCGCCGAGGTGATCCTCGTCGCCCAGGATGTCGGTCAGCACCGCCCATTTGCCGTCGTCTTCAAGGATCAGGCCCATCGCCACGCCCGCGACCGGAGCCTTGAGCGGCACGCCCGCGTCCATCATCGACAGCGAGCCGCCGCAGACCGAGGCCATCGACGACGACCCGTTGGATTCGGTGATCTCCGAGACCACCCGGATCGTGTAGGGGAAGTCGGTTCCCGCCGGCAGAACCGCCTGCAACGCCCGCCAGGCGAGCTTGCCATGGCCGATCTCGCGCCGACCCGGGCCACCCACGCGGCCGACCTCGCCCACCGAATAGGGGGGGAAGTTGTAGTGCAGCAGGAAGTTCGAGCGGCTGTTGCCATGCAGCGCGTCGATGATCTGTTCGTCCTCGCCGGTGCCCAGCGTGGTGACCACCAGCGCCTGGGTCTCGCCGCGGGTGAACAGGGCGGAGCCATGGGTGCGCGGCAGGACGCCGGTCTCGGACACGATCGGGCGCACCGTCTTGGTATCACGCCCGTCGATCCGGGCGCCACCGTTGATGATGTCGCCGCGCAGGATCGAGGACTCCAGCTTCTTGAACGCGGAGCCGAGGTTCGGATTCTCCAACTCCTCGTCGCTCAGCTGCGCCTTCACGGCGTCGCGGGCGGCGGCGATGGCGGTGCTGCGTTCCTGCTTGTCGCGGATCGCGAAGGCGGCGCGCATCTGCGCCTCGCCCGCGGCCTTCACCTTGTCGTAGAGCGCGCTGTAATCGGCCGGCGCGAAATCGAAGGGCTCCTTGGCGGCGTCCTCGGCGAGGTCGATGATCAGGTCGATCACCGGCTGCATCGCCTCGTGGCCGAACTTCACCGCGCCCAGCATCTCGGCTTCGGACAGCTCATAGGCCTCCGATTCGACCATCATCACGGCGTTCTTGGTGCCCGCGACGACCAGGTCGAGCCGCTGGTCGGGGTTCTCGCGCAGCTTCTGGAGGTCGTCGACCTGCGGATTGAGCACATATTCCCCGCCCGAGAAGCCCACGCGCGCAGCGCCGATCGGGCCGCGGAACGGCACGCCCGAAATCGTCAGCGCCGCCGAGGCCGCGATCAGCGCGACGATGTCGGGTTCGTTGACGAGGTCATGGCTGAGAACGGTGCACATCACCAGCACTTCGTTCTTGAAACCCTCGACGAAGAGCGGGCGGCACGGACGGTCGATCAGCCGCGCGGTCAGCGTCTCCTTCTCGGAGGGGCGCGCCTCGCGCTTGAAGAAGCCGCCGGGCACCTTGCCCGCGGCATAGTATTTTTCCTGGTAGTGAACGGTGAGCGGGAAGAAATCCTGCCCCGGCTTCGCTTCCTTCGCGAAGGTCACATTGGCCATCACCGAGGTTTCGCCAAGCGTGGCGATGACAGAGCCGTCGGCCTGGCGTGCCACGCGGCCGGTCTCAAGGGTCAGCGTCTCGCCGCCCCACTCGATGGATTTTTTCGTAACGTTGAACATCTCGTTTCCTATCTTGGCCAGGGGCCCTCCCCCGGCCGGATTGCGTACGGGCCGTCAGCCCGTGGCCCTTGTCGGATGCGCCGCCCCGGCGGGCCCGGTGGGGCGGCGACAGGTGTCGCCTGCCGCGGTTCCGAAACGAAAGACGCGCCCCGCAGGGCGCGTCCGTCGGTCAGCGGCGCAGGCCCAGACGCTCGATCAGCGACTGGTAACGGGCTTCGTCCTTGCTCTTGAGATAATCCAGCAGCTTGCGGCGCTGGGCAACCATCATCAGCAGCCCGCGGCGCGAATGGTTGTCTTTCTTGTGGGTCTTGAAGTGCTCGGTCAGCGTGGCGATGCGCGAACTCAGGATTGCAACCTGCACCTCCGGCGAACCGGTGTCGCCTTCCTTGGTCGCGAATTCCTTGATGACGCGTGCCTTTTCTTCAACCGTGATCGACATCGGGGTCTCCTTTCGAAGGTGATGGCGCAGGCCGGGATGTCGTCCAGCAGGGCCCGTGGAGTGTGCCGCCACAACGGCGGATGCGCGCGTATAAGGGAATTCTCGCGAAAAGGAAAGCATCAATCGCCCCGCCGTGCCGCCCTGCCACCGCGGCAGATCCGCTCGCGGAAGTCGGGCGCACACCTTTCGGCAAGGAAATCCGCCTATCGTCGCGCATCGTCGGAATTCGAACCAGGCCCCGTCGCGCGCATGCCGGCACGGGCGGGCGGAGCATTGCACATGTTGGAGATATTCGGCCTTTTCGGCATCATGATCTTCGGAGCGGTCGCTGCGGTGCCGATCCTTGGCGGTGGTGCGAACGAAGACACCGAGGCCGAGGGCACGTCCGCGGAATTCGCCGGTGACGGCGAAGAGGCGCGGGGATCGTTGCTTCCGGGGATGGAAGATGGAAGCGCGGACGCCACGTCCGCTGCCGCCGCCGATCAGGCGGGGAACGGGGAAGCGGCATCGTCCGGTCGGCTGCCGTCCGACCCGGCGACGCTCAGGGCCTTGGCGGACCGCGTGGCCCTTGCCGTTAACCGCGGCCGGGTTCTTGATGCGTCCGCCCTGTCGCCGCTTTCGCCCGACGCCGGCGACGCGGTCGAGGGGGATGCGGGCGGTATCGGCCCCCAGCTTTTCGCCACCGCGCCCGCGCTGCCGCCCCTGGACCCCGAAGCGGCCGATCCCGAAGGCCCTGGCGATGGCTCCGGCGACGGCCGCGGGGACCGGAGCGGTGGCGAAGGGGCCGCGCCGTCCGAGGAGGATGACGTGCTGAAGCCGCTTCCGGCCGATCCGCTCGACCCGCCGCCGACGCCGCCGTCCGGCGATCAGGACCTTGCGGGCGGTGAAGGTGCCGATCTGCTGGAGGGCGGTTCGGGGCAGGACCGGCTGTCCGGAATCGGCGGCAATGACGCGCTTTTCGGGCGCGGCGGGGCCGATACGCTCTCGGGAGGCGCGGGCGGCGACCAGCTTCACGGCGGCGGCGGGAACGATGCGCTCATGGGGGACGGGGGTGATGATCGCCTGCTGGGCGGGGACGGGGACGATCGCCTTGCGGGCGGTGCGGGCGCGGACGGGCTTGCAGGCCAGGCGGGGGATGACCGGTTGGCCGGAGGCGGCGGCAACGACACGCTGGACGGTGGCGAGGGACACGACGCGTTGCGCGGCGATGGCGGAGATGACGTGCTGTCGGGGCATGCGGGCGATGACGATCTTCACGGCGGCGAGGGGCGTGATACGCTCATGGGGGGAGACGGCGACGACAGCCTGGACGGACGCGAGGCAAGGGCCGGGGCGGCGGCGCGCGACTATCTCAACGGCGGCGCGGGCGCCGATCGTCTGGTGATGGGCGCCGACGATCAGGCCAGCGGCGGCAGCGGCGCGGACAGTTTCGTGGTCGGCCCGTGGCTTGCGTCGGATCCCGGCGCCCCGCCGCAGGTCCATGATTTCGACGGAGCGGAGGATCGGCTGGAAATCGAATACGATCCCGATGCCCACCCCGATCCGGCGCTGAGCTTCGCGCAGGGTACGGCGGACGGCTCGGTCCGGGTGATGCTTGACGGGCGGGTCATGGTCGAGGTGATCGAGGGCCGTCGCCTGGGTTCCGAATCGGTGCGCCTTCTACCCGCCCGCGCCATCTGAGGCTGCGGCGAAAAAGGGTGTGAAGCAGTCTATCACCGCGCCCGGGTTTTCCTCCGGCACGAAATGACCCGTTCCATCGCATGTGGTGACATCGACCTCATCGGCCCAGGCCCGCCAGGCCGCACGCGGGTCGCCGGCGCGGACGGGAAATCCGCTTGCGGCGCAAAGCACGTGGACCGGTGCCGTGATGCGCCGTTGCGCGGCGCGGTCGGCCTGGTCATGCGCGCGGTCGGTGGTGGCGCCGGCGCGGTAGTCGGCGCACATGGCCGCGCAATGTGCGGCATCGCGGGCCTGCGCGCGATAGCTTTCGAGCGCCGCCGGCGGGAACGGCGCGAGACTGCGCGGCGCCGTCCAGCTTGCAAGCGTCCAGTCGGTGAAGGCGTCGGGATCGGCGCCGATCATCCGTTCGGGCAGGGGGCTGGGCTGGGCGAGGAACGTC
>JASBUM010000232.1 GCA_030147905.1 Acidimangrovimonas sp. | reverse complement strand
GCGCGCCCCGGGCCCGCGCCGGTGGCAGCGCTGGACGAATTCATTGCCATGCGCGCGCGCCCGACGGCGCAACGCCCGCTGCAGGGTGTCACCATCCTGATCGTCGAGGACAGCCGCTTCGCCTGCGAGGCCGTGCGTCTCATGAGCCTGCGCAGCGGCGCACGCCTGCGGCGGGCGGACTGCCTTGCCGCCGCCGAGCGGCACCTGCGCGTCTATCGCCCCGACGTCCTCATCGTCGATCTCGGGCTGCCTGACGGGCCGGGCGAAACCCTGATCGAACGCTGGACCCGGCACGAGGCGCGGCCGCCGGTGATCCTCGCCATCAGTGGCGAGCCGGTGCTTGGCCCCGCAGCACTCGCCGCCGGCGCCGACACGTTTCTGGAAAAACCGATCGCGGGACTCGCCGCTTTCCAGCGCGCCCTGCTCGATCATCTTCCGCCGTCCGCTGGCCATCCGACCCCCGTAATGGCCGGCGATGGCGCGGTTCCGCAACCCGATCCGATCGCTCTGCGCGACGATCTGGCCCATGCCGCGGGGATGCTGGCGAAGCAGCCGGATCCGGGATTGCGGGACTACCTGGCGCGCTTCATCGGCGGTGTGGCCGACAGTGCCGCGGACAGTCAGCTCGCCGATGCGGCACGCAGCCTGCAGCGCGACCAGATCGATCCCGGCGATGCCGTCCGCAAGCTCAGCCGTCTGCTCGCCGAACGGCTGGATCGACGCCGCGACGAGCCGGGCGTGCTGCCGGTCCCGCGCGGCTGATCGCGGGCGCGCGTGACTATCGCGCCTCGACAGGCCGGGAGGTGGCGTGAAACCGTATCCGGACGGGCTCTGCCGCAAAAACACATTGATTTTCCCCAGAATCGGCCCATTCGTGGGCCCATTCCCGCCCAAGTTCCCAGGTATTCTCCTTCTTCGGCAGGTTCCGGAACCGAAGGGGCCCGCCGATCGTTTTGCCTTGCCGGCGACGGCGGGGCGGCTCAGGGACCTGATAGGGGCGGTGATGAAGGGCAAGCTGATCACGCATCTGCGCTCCGGCAGTCTGGTCGTATTGCTCGACTGGGTGCTTCTGGCGCTTAGCCTAACCACGCTGTTCATCGTGATCGTCTTCGCCTTCGCCGGTCGCTCGTCGGGGTCGCAACGGGCGGGGTCGCAATCGAGCGAGCCGCAATCCGGAGGGCCGCCCACCGCGATGGCACAATCCGGCGCCGCGCAAATCGGAGCCGGCCGACCGGCGACGGCACGGATGGCCCGACCCCTGGCAGCCACAACTGACCCAAATTCCGAACAACGTGCGCCGCCGGCCCGGTCGCCTGCGCCCGCATCACGGTCCGCGCCCGCGCCGGTACCGACTGACAAACCGACTGCACCCGCAGGACCGCCCGAGGCCGAAGCGTCGGCGGCCGCGACGACGCCAAACGGCGGCTAGGCGCCCCCCACTGATCCCACCCCGCATTGGCCGGGTGCGCCATCCGACGGGAACGCAGGATCGGTCCGAGCCCCGACACCAGTGCGCCATTGCCGATATCGCGCCACTGCCGCCGGCTCGCGCAGCCACCCCGCGCCTCCCCCGCCGCGACGCGCGGCGCCGATACGGGCAGCGGACTGCCCCGCGGTGGACTGCCCATTAGGGGACCGGCCTTCAGGGGACGTCCTTCAGGGGAGTGATCGGCGCCTCGCACCCGGCGCTTGCCCGCTCCCGACAGCCGTCAGAGCAGGATGCGTGGATCGGTCCCCATGTCGAGGCGCGGAAAGACGGTGTTTTCCAGCACGCCTCGGTCGAGTCCGTATAGCCCCCGCATCGCCCATGCCGGGTAGAGCCGAACATCCGCGGTCGGCATCAGGTCGCGTCTTTGATATAGGGCGCTCTCGCCCAGCCCCGGCCAACGGCCATAGACGCGCCCGCCGCGCAACGCGCCACCTGCCAGAACCGCCACCCCGCCGGTACCGTGATCGGTCCCGCCCGAACCGTTCTCGCGCGCGGTGCGGCCGAATTCCGTCATCGCGATCAGCAGCGTCTTCGACCAGACCGGCCCCAGCCCCGCGCGCAAGGTCAGGATCGTGTCGCTCAGCCGCCCCAGCTCCCGCCGCATAAGCCCGCGCTGCCCCGCGTGGCTGTCCCAGCCGCTGATCGAGAAGGCGGCGATCCGGGTCTCGCCGCGCAGGCGCGAGGCGGCGAAGAGCGCCAGCGGATCGGGCCGTGACACCGCCCCCCCGCCGGCCGCCGTCCCCGGGGCTGCATTCCCGCCCGGCGCCATCATCATCCCCGCGGGGGCTCCGGCCGCCATCGCCGCGCCCTCATGCCGGCGTTGCGCCCGCGCCCGCGCCAGTTCGTCGGTCAGGCGAATCGCCTCGCCCGCGGCGTCGCGAAACAGCGGATCATCGTGATAGACCGCCTCCAGCAGCCGACTGCTCTGGGCCAAAAGCCCCAGTCGCGCATCGGGTGCCCAGGCACCATAGGGCGCCGGCCCCATGATCACCTTCATCTCGTCGCGCCCGACCGAAAACGCGGTCTCGGATTTCAGCCCCGGCATCCTTTGCAGCATCCGGTTGAGCCAGCCGTCGCGCAGCGCGTGATCGGGCACGTCGAGCCCGCTTCCCGCCTCCAGGATGTCCTGACCGTCGAAATGGCTGCGCTTGTCGCGATAGGGCGTCGAGACGGCATGGACAAAACCCAGCTCCCCCGCTTTCCACAACCCGGAAAGCGGCGCGAGATCGGGGTGCATCGCGAAGATGCCGGTCAACGGGATCGCCGCGCCGCCCTCGAGCGTGGCCTTGCGGTAGCCGGCAAAGGCCGGGTCCCCCACCGGCCGCACGACATCGAGCCCGTCCATCGCGCCGCGCAGGATCAGGACGACAAGCCTCCCCTCACCGGGTGCGGCCGCAAGGGTGACCCGGCTGAGGAAGGGCTGGGCCGCCACCGAGCAGCCGACGAAGGCACCGGCGCGCAGGCCCGCGCGCAGGAAGTCGCGGCGGGCGGGATCGCGGATCGCATCGTCTGTGTTCATCGCGCGCCCCTCAACGTCGGTTGAAATCGTTCGAGGCCAGGACCAGCCCGACCCCCTCGCGCCGGCTTTCGGCACGGAAGGCGGCCGCCTGCGTCGCAAGCCGCACACCGGGGCCCAGCGCCGCCGAGACGAAG
>JASBUM010000225.1 GCA_030147905.1 Acidimangrovimonas sp. | reverse complement strand
CGGCCCAACCTGGCCTTCGAACGGCGCCCTTGCGCCGCGATCAGGCGTCGCTGAGGCGGCTGATCTCCTCCTTCAGGCGCAGCTTCTGCTTCTTGAGCTGAACGATCGCAAGACGGTCCATGCCGGGGTTTCGCTGCGCCTCGTCCACTCGGTTCGAGAGGGCTTCGTGCTTGCGGCGAAGTTCCTGCAGATGCGACGTCATGCTCATGGTCGATCTCCTCTCGTATGATCGGGTTTGTATACGAATTTCACCACAGATCCCGAGTCGTGTCACCCTTGGGGTGGACCACCCGCGATCACCCCGAGAAGACGCCGAATGTCTTACCGTCGGGTTAACACCGCCCCTGGCCCACAGGGCCCGGAGCCATGGGCGCCAGCGGCGCGCCGTCGCGCAGGATGGCACGGGCCTCATGCGTCATGTCGTCGCCGTCGGCCTGGTGGTGCGAGCCTGCATGCAGCACGAAGGGCGCCAGCAGCTCAAGCGCGGCCCGCCCCCCCTTGCGGGCGCGCACGATCACACGACCCGCCGCGCGTCCGTGGCGCGGCGCGATCGGCAGGACCCGGACCGAGCCGAGCCCCGCCGCCGCGCAGGCGCCGAGCAGCCCGCCGAGCCGCTCCGCCGCCTGGATCATCGTAAGCTCCCCACCCGGACGAAGGCGCCGCGCAGCGACCGCGATCCAGTCATCAAGGGGTGTCTCCTCGCGGAGCGCAGCCTCGCGCCCCGCGTCGCGGGCGGCAGTGCCGGAACCGGCCGGAAGATAGGGCGGGTTGGCCAGGACGTGATCGAAGGCCGCCGACCGCAGCGCTGCCGGCAACACCGCGAGATCGGCCTCGACCACATTCAGGGCCAGCGCGTTGCGCGCGGCATTGCGGCGTGCCAGATCTGCGTAACCGGGCTGCCGCTCCACCCCGGTCACCGCAAGGCCCGGCACGCGCAGCATCAGGCAAAGCGCCGCCACCCCCGCCCCGCAGCCCAGTTCCAGCGCGCTCTGGCCCGGCCGCGCCGGCACCGCCGCAGCCAAAAGCACCGCATCCACCGACGCCCGGAACCCGGTTCGCGGCTGCAGGATCTTCAGCCGCCCGTCAAGGAACCCGTCGTCGCTGAGCGCGTCTTCGACGAAAGTCATGCCTTGGCGCAGGGGATGTCGTTGTCCGTCATCACCACCCGGGCCCGGTCGAATTCATCGGTCCGGACCATCAGCCTTCGCGGCAGAATCCCGATCGATCCCTCCATGACGCTCGTATGGACGTCCATCTGAAACACGGCTATACCCTCGCCCTGAAGCAAGGCCGTGGCATAGGCCAGAACCGTGGGATCGTTGGTGCGCAAAAGCTCTTTCATCGATGCCAGTTAACGGGAACCCGCGGCCATTGTCGAGAGAGCTGTTGGATCACCGGGGGGCATCCATGTTCGAGGCGAGGCAGACGCCGCATGACCGGCTGGCCGCAATGCTTGCCGCCGAGCTGGAGGCGGTCAACCGGCTGATCGCCGAGCGCATGGCCTCGGAACACGCGCCGCGCATTCCCGAGGTCACCGCGCATCTGGTCGGCGCGGGCGGCAAGCGCCTGCGCCCTATGCTGACGCTCGCCACCGCGCGGCTCTGCGGCTATGACGGTCCCTATCATATCCATCTGGCGGCGACGGTCGAGTTCATCCATACCGCGACACTGCTGCATGACGACGTGGTCGATGAAAGCCGACAGCGGCGTGGCCGGCCGACCGCGAACCTCCTGTGGGACAACAAGTCGTCGGTGCTGGTCGGCGACTACCTCTTTTCGCGCAGCTTCCAGCTGATGGTGGAAACCGGCAATCTCGCCGTGCTCGACATCCTGGCCAATGCCTCGGCCACGATCGCCGAGGGCGAGGTGCTGCAGCTTAGCGCCGCACAGGATCTGCGCACCGATGAATCGATCTATCTGCAGGTGATCCGCGGCAAGACGGCCGCACTTTTCGCCGCCGCGACCGAAGTAGGCGGCGTCATCGCCGGAATGTCCGCCGCCCGGACCGCGGCGCTGCGCGATTATGGCGACGCGCTGGGGATCGCCTTCCAGATCGTCGACGATGTGCTTGATTACGGCGGCGGCGGAGCGATCGGAAAGAATGTCGGCGACGACTTCCGCGAACGCAAGCTGACCCTTCCCGTCATCATCGCGGTGGCGGCGGCGGACGGGACCGAACGGGCCTTCTGGCAGCGCGTCATCGAGAAGGGCGACCAGCGTGAGGGCGACCTCGACCACGCGCTTGCGCTCATCGAACGACACGGGGCGCTCGAATCCACGCGGCAGGCCGCCCGCGACTGGGCGCAGCGCGCCAAGTCCGCGCTCTCTCCGCTGCCCGCTCATCCGATGCGCGACCTGCTGGCGGAACTGGCCGATTTCGTGGTTCAGCGGCTGTACTGAGTTCAGCGGCTGTACCGATCGCCCCCGCGTGATGTCGCGTCACAGCCGGCCGCGCGCTCCGGCCGCGGGGCGGGTTCCGGCCCGGCCAGTGCCGCCGGCTCGCACCACCAGCCCGGTTCTGCATGCCGCAGGGCCCGCGCGGCCGCCTCGGCGCGGGCGGCATCGGCAAAAAGCCCGAAACAGCTGGCACCCGACCCCGACATTCGCGCAAGCAGGCAACCCTCCTGCCCCCGCAGCGCCGACAGGACGGTGCCGATCGCGGGGCAGATCGCCCGCGCCGGCGGTTCCAGATCGTTGCGCTGGAGCGCCAGCCATGCCGCCAGCGCAGGCACCGAGCGCATCGTGGGAAGCACTTGCGGAAGAGGCCGATTTTCCGCCCCGCTGAGCGCCGCGAAAACCGAGCCCGTCGCGACCGGCAGCCCGGGATTGACCAACACCATCCAGACGGGCGGCAAGGGCGGCAACGGGTCCACACGTTCACCGATCCCGCGCATGCGGGCGGGGACGCCGGCCAGACACACCGGCACGTCGGCGCCGAGCGTCAGGATCGCATGCGACGGCGGAAGCGGCCGGCGCCATAGAACCGCAAGCGCCCGCAGCGCGGCCGCGGCATCGGCAGAGCCGCCGCCAAGCCCGGCCGCGACTGGCAGGTTCTTCTCGAGCGTGAGCCGCGCGCCGCCCCGCGGGGTCTCGAACAGCCGCGCAGCCCGGAGCACGAGATTGTCCGCCCCCGCGCGGGTATCGACCGCCGCCGGGCCAAGAGCCGCGGCACCGGCCCCCGATATCCGCAGCGACAACTCGGCGGCCGGCTCGGCCCGAAGCCGGTCGCCGCAGGTGACGAAGGCGACCAGACTGTCAAGTTCGTGATAGCCGTCCGCACGGCGCCCGGTCACATGCAGGCACAGGTTGACCTTCGCCGGCGCGAAACGCTCAACCGCCATTCTTGGCCGACTTCAGCGGCGGCGCGCCTTCGGCCTTCAGCACCGCATCCAGCCCCTTTTCCAGCTTCAGCCGGATCCGCGCGGCCTCCTCGGGCGACGGGTTGAACGACAGCGCGCGGTGCCACTGGAACCGCGCCTCGAGATGTCGGCCGACAGCCCAGAGGATATCGCCCAGATGGTCGGTCACCACCGCATCCACCGGCATCAGGCCGACGGCGCGCTCGGCCAGTGGCAGCGCCTTCGCATATTGGCCGATCTTGTAATAGACCCAGGCAAGGCTATCGACGATATAACCATCGTCGGGACGGCCCGCCACCGCGCGCTTGAGCATGCCGAGGGCCTCGTTCAGGTGGCTGCCGCGCTCGACCAGCCCGTAACCCAGATAGTTCAGCACGTCGGGCTGATTGGGATTGAGCGTGAGCGCCATGCGCAGATCCTGTTCGGCCTTGTCCCATTTGCCCGCACGTTCATAGCTGATCCCGCGCATGTAATAGACGACCCAGTCGCCCGGCTGCGGGTTCGAGATCAGTCCGACGGCGGCGGTATAGGCGGTGATCGCCTCGTCGAAACGGTCCTGCTGGCGCAACAGGTCGCCAAGGGCGATCTGGACATCGATCAGCTTCGGATGCGATTTGGCCAGCGCCTGCATGGCGGTGATGCCCGCATCGACCTGCCCCGAGGCATAGAGCGCCTGCGCCCGTCCCTGTTCGGCGACGTAATAGGCGGGATCGCCGCGCGACACGCTGCTGTAGGCCGCCAGCGCCAGCGCATATTGGCGCTGACTTTCCAGAAGCCCCGCCACCAGAAGCGTTGCCTCGGCGTCGTCGGGGCGCAGGTACTGGGCGATGCGGGCATAGATGAGCGTGAACGCCGGGTCGGCCTGACTCTTGAGCGCGGAGGCCACGGTGTAGAAAACCTCCGCCAGCCCGTCGCGCGCGTTGCGAACCACCGTGAAGGGCAGGGTCTCGCCATTGTTGAGACGCGCGCGCAGCGGGTCGATCCCGGGATCGACCTCGGGGCCGAATTTCGCATCGAGCAGCTTCAGCGCCTCGGGGTCGCGGCCCAGCTGGCTGAGGATCTCGGCATAGGCGATGATGGCGCGGCGGCTGACCTGGATGGCCCCACCGCCCTGCTGGAAGATCTTTGCCGCGCCGCCGAAATCACCGGCCGAGGCCATTGCAAGCGCCTTGTGATACAGGCTGAAATCCTTCAGGCCCGGGCTCTTGGCCATGCGATCGAAGTTTGCCAGCGCGTCCGACATCCGCCCCGCGCCCAGTTCCGCCCATGCCGTCGCCAGCCCGTCGACCAGCGGCCCCACGGTATCGCCCTGCTTGAGCTGGGCGATGGCCCGGTCATAGGCCCCGCGCTTGAGCAGATCGGCGAGAATCACGATATTGACGATCGAGCTCTTGGCCTTGGTGGCGGCGAATGCCTGCGCGACCGGGACGGCGGCCTTGAAATCCCCCACCGCGACATCGGCCGCGACCGCCCCCTCCATCAGCATCAGGTTTTTGGGATCCTGCGCCAGCGCCTGCGGGAAATAGCTCGCCTCCGCGGCGTAGTCATGGACGAAGCTTGCGTAGCGCGCGGCCAGATAGGCGCCTGCGGCCCCCTCGGCGTGAAGGGGCTGGACGAGTAACCCCGCCATCAGCGCGGCAAGCACGGGAAGGCGGCGGACGGGAAGGATCACGGTCGGGACCTCATGCAGATCGGCGTTTCGTTCAGGCTAGAGCCGCCCGGCCGCAGAAGCAATCGCCCCCGGCCGGGCAAATACCCTGCCGCGGGGTCGATCACCAGAATATCAACGGCACGGATTACATATTTGGATAATTCGGTCCATCGCCGCCCTGGGGCGTGCACCAGATGATGTTCTGGCTGGGGTCCTTGATGTCGCAAGTCTTGCAATGGACGCAGTTCTGGAAATTGATCTGGAACCGCGGGGCCGCGCCCTCGGCGCGCACCACCTCGTAGACCCCGGCCGGGCAGTAGCGCTGCGCCGGCTCGTCATATTGCGGCAGGTTGACCGCGATCGGCACCGAAGGATCGGCCAGCCGCAGATGTGGCGGCTGTCCTTCGGCGTGATTGGTGAAGGAAAAGGCGACGTTGGTCAGCCGGTCGAAGGACAGGACGCCGTCGGGTTTGGGATAGTCGATCGGCTTGAAATCCGCCGCCTTGCCGGTGGCCGCAGCGTCCGACTTGCCGTGCCGCAGGGTGCCGAAAAGCGAGAAGCCGAACAGCTCGTTCGTCCACATGTCGAGCCCGCCAAGGGCCAGACTGGCCGACAGGCCCCAGCGCGACCACATCGGCTTGACGTTGCGCACCCGCCGCAGATCGCGGCCGACCGCACCCTCGCGCAGGCCGGTCTCGTAGTCGGTCAACTCGTCGCCCGCGCGCCCGGCGTGGATCGCCGCATGGGCGGCCTCAGCCGCGGCCTTGCCCGACAGCATCGCATTGTGGTTGCCCTTGATCCGCGGCACGTTCACCAGCCCGGCCGAACAACCCAGAAGCGCCACGCCCGGCGCGACCAGCTTGGGGATGGATTGCCAGCCGCCCTCGGAGATCGCCCGCGCGCCGTAGGCCACGCGCTTGCCGCCCCTCAGAAGCTCGGCCACCATCGGATGGTGCTTGAAGCGCTGGAATTCCATGTAGGGAAAGAGATGCGGGTTCTCGTAGTTGAGATGCACCACGAAGCCCACATAGACCTGATTGTTGTCGAGATGGTAGATGAAGGAGCCGCCGCCGGCGTTCCTGCCAAGGGGCCAGCCCATCGTATGGGTGACACTGCCCTCGCGGTGCTTGGCCGGGTCGATTTCCCAGATCTCCTTCATGCCGAGGCCGAATTTCTGCGGGCAATGGCCCTTCGACAGGCCGTGACGCTCGATCACCTGCTTGGAAAGCGAGCCGCGCACCCCTTCGGCCAGC
>JASBUM010000215.1 GCA_030147905.1 Acidimangrovimonas sp. | reverse complement strand
CAGCCCTTGGAGGCATTGTACCAGTTCAACCGCGGTCGCGGCGAAACGCCCGCCGTCGAGGCGATATTGAGAATGACGCCCCGGCCCGCGGCCTTCATCACCGGCACCAGATGGCGCGCGGTCAGATAGACCGACTTGGCGTTCACCGCCAGAACCCGGTCGAAATCGGCCTCGGTCACCTCTTCCATCGGGGCCGGCAGATGGGTGATGCCGGCATTGTTGACAAGGATGTCGACCCCGCCCAGATCCTCCAGCGCGGCCTGCGCCATGGCGGCGACGCTATCGTCGCGGCTGACATCGGTGGCGTGCCAATGGCCGCCGATCTCTTCCGCCACCCGGCGGGCGGCCCCGGCGTCGATATCGGCCACCAGCACCCGCGCCCCCTCGGCGGCGAAGGCCCGCGCGATCCCCGCGCCGAAACCCGACCCGCCACCCGTCACGATCGCCCGCTGTCCATCCATTCGCATGCTGCCTCCCGCGCGCCGCCGGCGCCACTCGCATCCCGCATCTCGCTTCTTGCCGGCCGCCATACCGAAGCCGCATCCGGCGTGGCCCGGGTCTCTCGCCCCCGGCGCGCGCCGCCGCGCCCGCCAGCCACCGCTTCAGCCGTGCCAGGCCGCCACGGTCTTGAGCGCAGTAAAGCCGTAAAGCGCCTCGAAACCCTTCTCGCGGCCATGGCCGGAAAGCCCCACCCCACCGAAGGGCAGCTCGACCCCGCCGCCCGCGCCGTAATTGTTGACAAAGACCTGCCCCGCACGCAACCGCTTCGCCAGCCGCATCTGGCGTGCGCCCTCGCTCGTCCAGAGCCCCGCCACAAGGCCGTAACCGGTGCCGTTGGCAAGTGCCACCGCATGCGCCTCATCGTCGAAGGGCAGAACCACCTGAACCGGGCCGAAGATCTCCTCGCGCACCAGCCGGTCGCCGGCCCCCATGCCATCCAGCAGCACCGGCGCCAGGTAGTGGCCGGTTTCGGGCGCATCCGGCACCACCGTGCCACGCGCGACGACGGCCGAGGGCGCCGCGAGCGCGAGGTAGCCCTCGACGATCGTCTTCTGACGCGCCGAGACCAGCGGCCCCAGTTCCAGATCCTGCAACGCGGGTCCCGCGCGCAGGGCGCGATAGCGCTCGGCCATCCGCGTCAGCAATTCGTCATGGCGCCGCCGATCGACGAGGATGCGCGATCCCGCCGAACAGGTCTGGCCGGCATTCTGGATCCCTGCATTGACGATAAAGGGCAGCGCGCGATCCAGATCGGCATCGTCGAAGACGATCTGCGGCGATTTCCCGCCCAGTTCCAACGTCACCGGCACGACATTGCGTGCCGCCGCCTCCTGCACCAGCCGCCCCGTAGCCACCGAACCGGTGAAGGACAGGTGATCGATGCCCGGATGCGCCGCCAGCGCCGCGCCGGCCTCATCCCCCAGACCCGGCACGACGTTCAGCGCACCATCCGGCAGGCCGGCCTCCTGCGCCAGCCGCGCAAAGGCCAGCGCCGTCAGACAGGCTTCCTCGGCCGGTTTGAGAACGCAGGCATTGCCCGCCGCCAGCGCCGCGCCGACCGACCGGCCGATGATCTGCATCGGATAGTTCCATGGCACGATATGGCCGGTCACGCCATGCGGCTCGCGCAGCGTGTAGACGGTATAGCCGGACTGGTAGGGAATCGTCTCGCCCATCAGCTTGTCGGCCGCCCCGGCGTAGAATTCCATGTAGCGAGCCAGCGCACGGACATCGGCGCGTGCCTGCGACAGGGGTTTGCCGACGTCACGCGCCTCGAGCAGGGCAAGCTCTTCGGCCATGGCCTCCACCCGCTGACCGATCCGCGCCAGAACCCGCCCGCGTTCGGCCGCGCTCGCCGCGCCCCACGCCCCGTCCAGTGCGGCACGCGCCGCCCCGACCGCGGCGTCGATCTCGGCCGCGCCGCCGCGCGCGATCGTGGCGATCGGCCTGCCGTCAGAGGGGTCGTGCAGCGTCAGCCGCCCGTCGATGGTGAACCAGCGTCCGCCGATCAACAGCTCTGCCGGATCGAACCACGCCTTTGCACGATGTCCTTGATCCATCGTCGTCCCCTCGGTCGCCGGATGGAATTCAACCCCCGATCCGCCGGCCGCACAAGCCACAATCCCGCGCCGGCCGGATGGGGTCGCGGGGCGCCCGCGCGCTCGCGCTCCGCCGGCATGTCGGGCGCGCCTAGCGAAGCCATCCCGCGGGTATGCGCGGGGCGGCGGCCACCAGGCTGCGGGTATAGGGATGGGCGGGGGCTTCAAGGATCGTGCGGGTCGGGCCGGTCTCGACGATGCGGCCCGCGCGCATCACCGCCACCCTGTCGGTCAGGGCCCGCAGGACCGAAAGATCGTGGCTGATGAAGAGATAGGACAAGCCGAACCGCGCCCGCAGATCGGCCAGAAGCGCAAGGATCCGTGCCCGCACCTGCACATCGAGCGCCGAGACCGCCTCGTCCAGGACGATCAGGCTCGGCCGGATGATCAGCGCCCGCGCGATCGCGATGCGCTGGCGCTGGCCGCCGGAGAATTCGTGGATGAATCGCGCCCCGTCCGCAGGATCGAGCCCCACGGCCCGCAGGGTCTCTGCCAGCCGCTCGGCCCGTTCGTCGGGGGGGCAGGGCCGAAGGTTGAACGGCTCGCAGACGATACGCGCCACCCGGTGCCGCGGATTGAAACTGCCATAGGGGTCCTGAAACACCGCCTGCATCCGCGCCCGCAAGGCGCGCGGCAGGGACAGTGACGGGCTGACGGGATGGCCGGCAAAGCGGATCGCGCCGGA
>JASBUM010000213.1 GCA_030147905.1 Acidimangrovimonas sp. | reverse complement strand
TGGCGCCGTCGCGCAGATGCAGATGCCAGTCGTCGGGCCGGCGCAGGGTGATCGTGTGGCTCATGCCCCGGCCCTACACAAATCGTCGCCCGAAAGCCAGAGTACACCGATCGCCGCGGCGTCCGGTCCGGGCGGTCCCGAACTGCCGACCGGCCCATTGCCGGGGCGGAGCCGTCTGCCGCATCCGGCGCGGCACAGCGTTGCCGGCTGGCGGATCGGTCTTCGCGCGGTGCCCGCCCCTTGGGCCGCGTGGCGCGGAAACGGGCAGCGCCGGGGGCTGGCGCTTGTACCCGAAGGAGCGATCGGACAGTGTGCTTGCACAATGGACGATCCGTTCAGGAAAGATCGGGGCATGGCCGATGGAATCATCCCGCATGAACAGGCGCCTGTCCCCGCGGCCGGGGCGGTGATGCTGGAGCGCGTGCGGGGCTGCGCGCGCGTCGGATTGCGGCCGGACGGCCGCGGTGGGGCACGACTGGCGGTGCTGGAACAGTCCGGTTCGGCCCGTGCCTTCCTGCCGCGGGTTCATGCCGGCCCCTGCGAGGTGGTATTTCTCAACACCGCCGGGGGGCTGACGGGGGGCGACCGGCTCGAATACGCCGTCGATCTGGAGGCCGGTGCGGTGGCGGTCGCCACCACCCAGACGGCCGAGCGCGCCTATGCCAGCACCGGCGCCGAGGCGAGGCTGTCGTTGCGCATGCGTCTGGGGGCCGGGGCCGCGCTCGACTGGCTGCCGCAGGAGACGATCCTGTTCGATCGCGCCCGGCTGACGCGCGATCTTCAGATCGACCTGGCGGAGGATTCGCGCCTGCTGCTGGCCGAGACGCTGGTGATCGGTCGCCGGGCGATGGGCGAGACGGTCACCGCGCTGCGATGCCGCGACTGGCGCGAGGTGCGCCGGGGCGGCCGGCCGGTCCTGATCGAGCCGCTCGATATCACCGCCGAGGCGCTCCGCGCGGGTCCGGCCTGCCTGGGGGGCGCGCGCGCCTTCGCCACGCTTGCGCTGGTCGCGCAGGGGGGCGAGGATGCAAAGCCCGCGTTGCAGGCGGTGCTGGCGCAGTTCGGCCCGCGCGATGGGCTCGAAGCCGCGGTTTCGGCCTGGGACGGCAAATGCGTGATGCGTCTCGCGGCGCCGGATGCGTTGGTGCTGCGGCAGGCGCTGACGGCGGCGCTGGGGCGGTTGCGTGGCTGTGGGCCGCCGCGGGTGTGGCAGACGTGAAGACGAAAACGGTGGACGGGAAGGCATGAAACTGACGCCCAGGGAGAAGGACAAGCTTCTGGTCAGTCTCGCCGCCATGGTGGCGCGCGGACGGCTGGAGCGCGGGGTGAAGCTCAACCACCCCGAGGTGATCGCGCTGATTACCGATTTCGTGGTGGAGGGCGCGCGTGCCGGCCGGTCGGTGTCCGACCTGATGGCTGCCGGCGCCGGCGTGGTGCGGGCCGAGCAATGCATGGAAGGCGTGCCCGAGATGATCCCCGACGTGCAGGTGGAGGCCACCTTTCCCGATGGAACGAAGCTGGTCACGGTTCACCACCCGGTGCGCTGAACATGGGGGAGGCGCGCGCGGGGGCCGCGCCGGGCAAGCGCGATACGCGCGGCCCCGCCACGAAGGGAGACGACGAATGATCCCGGGGGAAATCCTGCCCGCCGAGGGCGAGATTACGCTTAACGAAGGTTCTGCCGCACTGCGGCTTGTGGTTGCCAATGGCGGTGACCGGCCGGTTCAGGTAGGATCGCATTACCACTTCGCGGAGTCGAATGCCGCGCTGGCCTTCGACCGTGCCGCGGCACGCGGGATGCGCCTTGATATCCCCGCCGGTACGGCGGTGCGTTTCGAGCCGGGGCAAAGCCGCGAGGTGGCTTTGGTGCCCTATCGCGGCGCGCGGCGCGTGGTGGGTTTCAACGCAGCCGTC
>JASBUM010000208.1 GCA_030147905.1 Acidimangrovimonas sp. | reverse complement strand
GCCTTGCGCCCGCCCCGGCGGCGCTGCACCAGTTGCGCCCGGGCCGGAAGCGCGGCGATCACCTCGCGGCGTTCGTCGCGCGACATCGCAAGCCAGCCGCCGATCTCGTCGAGGCTGCGGTAGCAGCCCACGCAGATCCGCGCCTGCGGATGGATCACGCAGATCTTCACGCAGGGGCTGTCGTTATCGCCCTCCTGCCGGAAATCGCTGTCCCTCACTGCCGTGCCTCGTCCCTTGTCTGCGCCGTGCTCATTGCTCAAGATGGCGCAACCTGTCGAGCATTCCCTGCAGTATATAGCCAGCGGCCACCTGGTCGATAACCTGGTTGCGACGCTTTCGTGACGCATCCGCCTCCAGCAGCACCCGTTCGGCGGCCACCGTCGACAGCCGTTCGTCCCAATAGGTGATCGGCAGATCGCTCAGCCCGGCGAGATTGCGCGCGAAGGCGCGTGTCGCCTGGCAACGCGGGCCTTCGGTGCCGTCCATGTTGCGCGGCAGCCCCAGGACGAATCCTGCCACCGCATGTTTCTGCGCGACATCGAGAAGGGTTGCGGCGTCCAGCGTGAACTTGCGCCGCCGGATGGTGTCAAACGGGCTGGCGATGCGGCGGTCGCGATCCGAAAGGGCAAGCCCGATCGTCTTGGTGCCCAGGTCGAGCCCGAGCAGCGGCCGGCGCGGTGCAAGAGCGGCCACGAACGCTTCGGCTGTTTCGTGAATGTTCATCCCGACAGGCCGGCCTTTCGTGCCGCGCGCAGGACCGGCTCCAGATCGGAGGCGCGCCCGGCAAAGACCTTCTGGGCCCTTTGCCACAAGGTTCGCGCCTTATCGGTTTCACCCAGCACGCTGTAGGCGGTAAGTAGCTGCGCCCATTGCGCGGGGCTTCCGCCCTGTGCCGCGATCCGCTCGGCCAGGCTCGAGACCATGCCACGGATCATGGTCTGGCGCTCGGCGGGTGACATCGCGCCTGCGGCGGCGACATCGGCCGCCGAGGGGCCGCGCGGGGCAGCGGCATCCGGCCCGGTGGCGTCCGTCCCGCCCATGCCCCTATCGGCCGCGCCTGTCCCCCCGCCTGCGCCTGTGGTGGCGGGCAGGGGCGTGCGCGCGGCGGCCTCGATGCGTGCCAGATCGGCCGGCCGGTCGGCAAAGGCAGCCTCGGCCCGTGCGATCGCCTCGCTTTGCTTGCGGTCTTCGCCCAGCACGCCATAGGCGCGGATCAGCCGGGCCCATTCCTCGGCGGTGCCGCCGCGCCGGTCGATCCGGTCGGCAAGTTGGGCCACCATGCCGCGAATCATCTGGCGTCGCTCGGCCGGATCCATCTTGGCCGCGGCCGCCATCGCCGCTGCATCCGGGCCGGGCAGGCCATCGCCTGCGGGAAGCCGGTAGTCGATGCCGGCGAGCCGCGCTGCATCCTCGATCTGGCCGCGGATCGGTTTGACCCACGGGTCGGTGGGTTTGGACCGTGCAAGCAGCGGTTGCCAGATCGCGAAGGCATAGTCCGGGCGTCCGGTCTGGGCATACATCAGCCCCACGTAGTAAAGCGCCGCGCCGTCCTTCGGATCGCTTTTCAGCGCCCGGTCGAGCGCGGCCTCGGCCTGGGGCGAGACATAGCCCGAAACCGCGAGGATCATCATTCCGGCCTCGCGGGCGTAATCGGCGGCGGTCGCAGCCGGTCCGCGCAGACGGTTGACCGCCGCCTGGGCGCGCCAAGCCGCGGCGTAATTGCCCAAGCGCAGTTCGTGCTTGACGAGAAGCTCCTGTCCTTTGAGGTCATCGGGGCGCGCGGCCACCGCCTCGCGCAGCTTCTCGATCAGTGCGAGATATTGCGGATCGGTCCCCGCAGGCGGCTTGAAGGCCGGCAGGCGCGCCTCGGCCTGTTTCTGCGAGATCCGGTCCGCACGGATCTGGCGGGCCTCGGCGAGACGTTCGGCAATGGGGAAGTCGCGTGCGCCGGGCAGGCCCAGCCGGTCGTAGAGCAAAAGCGCGCCGAGCCCCGCCACGGCGATCAGCGCAAAGGCGATCCGGTTGGCGGCAGGCGGCGCCTCCCGCGGGGCTTCCGCCTCCGCCAGGTCGCGATCGGCGCCCAGCACCCGCCGTGCGACCTCGGCACGCAGGCGTTCCGCCTCATCCGCGTCGACCACGCCGCGTTCCCGTTCGCGCTCCACCTCGCGCAACTGGTCGCGGTAGACCTGCAGGTCGTAGGCCGCGCCCGGCGCCGCGGCCGGGCCCCCGCGCCGCAGCGCGAGAAGCAACAGGCCGGCCACGATCAGCGTTGCGCCACCGGTGGCGATCCAGAACATCATCGGCCTCCTCCTTCGACACCGAGATGTAAAGCCATTCGCCCCCTTGCAAAAGGTGCAATCCGCCGCAGCCCGCGTTGGCCCGCGCGACATTTCCCCCGGCATGCCCGGCCGCCAGCGCCCGCCGCGACCGTGACGCGGATTGTGACGCGGATTGTGACGCGGATTGTGACTCGGGCCGGGGCGTGCGATGTCGCATTCTTCCCGATTGTGCCGCTGGCGGATGGGGCGTTAGATCGGGCATGCGCCAGAACCGGGGCGGCGGGCGCCGAAAGGATGCCGAAAGGATGATTTGCCGATGAAACGCTATTCGATCTTCGCCATCGCCCGCGAGGCGCTGCGCTATCACCAGGGCTGGGAACGCGCCTGGGCCTCTCCGGAACCGAAGAAGACCTATGACGTGGTGATCGTGGGCGCGGGCGGACACGGGCTCGCCACCGCCTATTACCTCGGGCGCAATTTCGGCATCACCAATGTCGCGGTGATCGAGAAGGGCTGGCTGGGCGGCGGCAATACTGGGCGCAACACCACGATCATCCGCTCGAACTACCTGCAGGATCCTTCGGCCGCGATCTACGAGAAGGCACGCAGCCTTTACGAGACGCTCAGCCAGGACCTCAACTACAACGTCATGTTCAGCCCGCGCGGCCTTCTGATGCTGGCCCAGACGCACCACGAGGTGCGCGGCTATCTGCGGACCGTGCACGCCAATCACCTGCAAGGCGTCGCCACCGAATGGATCGAGCCGGCACGGGTGAAGGAACTGGTGCCGATCATCAATCTTGACGGGCCGCGCTATCCGGTTCTGGGGGCGCTCTATCAGGCGCGCGGCGGCACCGCTCGCCACGATGCCGTCGCCTGGGGCTATGCGCGGGCCTGCTCGGCGATGGGAATGGACATCATCCAGCAATGTGCGGTCACGGGCGTGCGCAGCGAAGGCGGCGCGGTGACCGGGGTGGAGACGACGCGCGGCTTCATCGGCTGCAAGAAGCTCGGCCTGGTCGTCGCGGGCCATTCCAGCCAGCTGGCCGAGATGGCCGGTTTCCGGCTGCCGATCGAATCGGTCGCGCTTCAGGCGCTGGTCAGCGAGCCGATCAAGCCCTGCATGGACGTGGTCGTCATGGCCAACACGGTCCACGGCTACATGTCGCAATCCGACAAGGGCGAGATGGTGATCGGCGGCGGCACCGACGGGTTCAACAATTTCACCCAGCGCGGCTCGTTCCACCACGTCGAGGAGACCCTGCGCGCGCTGGTCGAGACCTTCCCCATGATCTCGCGGCTGAAGATGTTGCGCCAGTGGGGCGGCATCGTCGACATGACTGGCGACCGCTCGCCCCTGATCTCGAAGACGCCGCTGGGCAATTGTTTCGTCAATTGCGGCTGGGGCACCGGCGGGTTCAAGGCGATCCCCGGCTCGGGCTGGGCGATGGCGGAACTGATGGCGCGGGGCGAGCCGGGGCCGCTGGCGGCCGAATTCGGCATCGACCGCTTCCGCGAAGGCCGCTTCATCGACGAGAGCGTGGCGGCGGGGGTGGCGCATTGACGGGCAGGCGGCAGGGAATTCGCACGAACGCGCGGCGCGAAGGCTCCGGCCGCACAGGGCCGCACGCCGGTGCCGCGGCCCGATGGCGCGGGGTCGGTTATCCACAAGGCGTGGGCGGAAGATCGCGCATGAATTCGCAAACCGAGGCCGGACTTCTTACCTTGTGTAGTGCAAGAGAAGAAGGATTGAAATCATGGCCTCTGACAATTCTGGAAAGACGGCGATGGCCTTCATTCTGGGCGCCGTCGTCATCGCGGTTCTCGGTGTTGTGGTCTATCTGTGGCAGGGGGGAGATTTCGCGCCCGCCGGCGGCGGTGGCGGCAGCGCGAGCCTCACGGTCAACACTCCGGCTCCGGCCCCCGCGCCTAGCGGTGGCGGAACGGCGACCATCACGACGCCCAACGCGACCGTCAAGGTGCCCACGGGCAATTCCGGCAACTGACGGGGCCCGGCCGGCCACCCCCCCGTGCCGACCGCTGACCGCCCCTGACCGGATCCGAACCGCAGCCCTTGTCGGCGCGGCAGGATCCGCGACGCGCCTCTCCGGCCTCGTGCCGGAGGGGCGTTTTGCCATGCTTCGCGCCGCGATGCGCATGGCCCCGTCCGCGCCCCGCATCGCGCGACCCCACATCCCCCGTTCAGGAGGCAAGGCATGTTGATCCTTGAATGCCCCCACTGCGGCGTCAAAGCCGAGGAAACCGAACTTGCCCCGGGCGGCGAGGCGCATCTGCGCCGTGCGGGCCCCGAAGCCCCGGACGCGGATTTCGAGGCCTACATGTTCGCGCGCCGCAACCCGCGGGGCGTGCATTTCGAACGCTGGCGCCACGCCTATGGCTGCGGCAAGTGGTTCATCGCCGCGCGCTGCACCGCGACGCTGGAGGTCTTCGGCACCTATCGCGCCCAGACCGGCGAACCTCCACCCGATCTGATCGCGGCGATCCGGACAAGGCGACCCGAATGGGAGGGATGGGCATGAGCACCCGATTGGCCCGCGGCGGCCGCCTGATCGCCCGCGCCGAGCCGCGCGGCTTTACCTTCAACGGTCGGCGCCTGCGGGGGTTCGCCGGCGACACGCTGGCCTCGGCGCTGCTGGCCAACGACCAGATGATGATGGGGCGCAGCTTCAAGTATCACCGGCCGCGCGGCGTCGTGGGGGCGGGCGCCGAAGAGCCCAATGCGTTGTTCAACCTCGGCGCCGGCGGGCGGTTCGAGCCCAACCAGCGCGCGACCACGACCGAGCTGTTCGAGGGCGCCGCGCTGACCAGCCAGAACCATTGGCCGAGCCTCGAATTCGACATCGGTGCGATCAACGACGCCGCCGCGCGGCTGCTGCCGGCCGGCTTCTACTACAAGACCTTCATCCATCCGCGTGCGGCATGGAAACACCTGTTCGAGCCGATCGTGCGGCGCTCGGCCGGTCTCGGTCGCGTCCCGCGGGAACCCGACGAAGATCGCTACGAATACCTTTATGCCTTCGCCGATCTGGTCGTCGTGGGCGGCGGCGTCGCGGCACTGCGCGCGGCGCAGGTGGCGGGGCGCGCGGGCCTGCGGGTGATCGTCCTGGAACAGGCGCCGCACTGGGGCGGCCGGTCGCCGGTCGACGGGCTGCGCATCGACGGGGCGCCGGCCGAGGACTGGATCCGCGCCACGCTGGACGAACTCGGGGGGATGGGAAACGTCACCCTGCGCAACCGGACCATGGCCGCCGGCGTCTACGATCACGGCTACCTGCTGGCGGATGAGCGGGTGGCGGACCACAGCCCCGGCGACGGCCGGCCGCGTCACCGGCTGTGGCGCATCCGCGCGCGCCGGATCCTGGTGGCGACCGGCGCGATCGAGCGGCCGCTGGCCTTCGCCGGCAACGACGTGCCGGGGGTGATGCTGGCCTCCGCGATGCGGGACTATCTGGTCAACTGGGCGATCAGCCCCGGCGACCGCACGGTGGTCGTGACCAACAACGACGACGCCTACCGCACCGCGATCGCACTGAAGGAGGCGGGGCTCGAGGTGCCCGCGATCCTCGATGCCCGTACGGCGCCGGAGGGTGCGCTGATCGAACGTGCCCGCGCCCTCGGCATCCGCATCGAAGGCGGGCGCGGGATCGCAAGGGTGCGCGGCTCCCGCCGAGTCACCGGCGCCGCGGTCTGCCTGCAGGCCGGCGAGGGCGCGGCGCTCGAGGAGATCCCCTGCGAGGCGGTCGCCATGTCGGGCGGATGGTCGCCCGCGGTCCATCTGTGGAGCCATTGCGGCGGCAAGCTGGTCTGGGACGAGGCCGGCGCGATGTTCCGCCCCGATGCCGGTCGGCCGCCCCTGGGCGTGGACGGCGCCGGCTTCGTGACGGTCGCCGGGGCCGCCAATGGCGTGCTCAAGGGCGGGCAGGTTCTGGCCGATACCGACGATGCGATCGCCGCGGTTCTGGAGGGACTGGGCATTGCGATGGCTGCCGCGGCCGCCCCGCAGGCCGCCCCGCAAGCCGCCCCGCAAGCCGATGCGCCCGGCGACGCGCCCGGCGAGGCATCCGGCGAGGCGCCGGTGCTTCAGGTCGTGACCATGCCGCATGGCGCCGGTCCGGCGCTGCGCGCCAAGATGTTCCTCGACTACCAGAACGACGTGAAAGTCTCGGACGTGCAGCTTGCCGCGCGCGAGGGTTACGAAAGCGTCGAGCACACCAAGCGCTATACCACGCTTGGCATGGCCACGGATCAGGGAAAGCTTAGCAATATCAATGGACTTTCCGTTCTGGCCGATAGTCTGGGTGCGCCTGTCCCGCAGGTCGGCACGACCACCTTCCGCCCGCCCTACACGCCGGTCCCGATCGGCGCCCTGTCGGGCGAGGCGCGCGGCGATCTCTTCCAGCCGCTGCGGCGCACGCCGATCCACGACTGGCATGCCGCCCACGGCGTGGAATGGGAGCCGGTGGGCCACTGGCGCCGGCCCTATTGCTACCGCCGGCCCGGCGAGACCAGCCAGCAGGCCGTGCGCCGCGAGGTGCGCAACACCCGCCAGCAGGTCGGGCTGCTCGATGCCTCGACGCTGGGCAAGATCCTCGTGCGTGGGCCGGACGCCGGGCGCTTTCTCGACATGCTCTATACCAATGTGATGAGCACGCTGAAGGTGGGTCGTTGCCGCTACGGGCTGATGTGCAACGAGAACGGCTTTCTCTTCGACGACGGCGTCGTGGTGCGCCTCGACGAGGAAAGCTGGCTTTGCCACACCACCACCGGCGGGGCCGAGCGGGTCCATGGCTGGATGGAGGACTGGCTGCAATGCGAATGGTGGGACTGGAAGGTTCACACCGTCAACCTGACCGAGCAATTCGCCCAGATCGCGGTCGTGGGCCCGAAGGCACGGCTGCTTCTCGAGGCGCTGGGCGGGATGGATGTGTCGAAGGCGGCGCTGCCCTTCATGCAATGGGCCGAAGGCACGCTGGGCGGATTCCGCGCACGGGTCTTCCGGATCTCCTTCTCGGGGGAATTGTCCTATGAGGTCGCGGTGCCGGCATCCGAGGGACGCGCCTTCTGGGATGCGGCCGTGGCGCAGGGCGAGGCGTTGGGGGTGATGCCCTACGGCACCGAGGCGCTCCATGTGATGCGGGCCGAGAAGGGCTTCATCATGATCGGCGACGAGACCGACGGCACCGTCATTCCCCAGGATCTTGGGCTGGGCTGGGCGATCTCGAAGAAGAAGGCCGACTATCTCGGCAAGCGCGGGCAGGCCCGCGTTCACATGACCGACCCCGAGCGCTGGAAGCTCGTGGGGCTGGAGACGCTGGACGGCTCGGTTCTGCCGGACGGGGCGCTGGCGGTGGCGCCGGGGGTCAATGCCAACGGCCAGAAGAACACCCAGGGACGGGTGACCTCCACCTATTTCTCGCCGACGCTGGGGCGCGGCATCGCCATGGCGCTGGTGCGGCGCGGTCCCGAGCGCATGGGCGAGACGCTCGAATTCACCTCGGGGCAGGAGGACGGGCGGTTGATCGCCGCGCGCATCGTCGATCCGGTGTTCTATGACAAGGACGGGGAGAAGCAGGATGTCTGATCCGCAATCGGCGCTGGGCGGCGTGCGCTACGAGGGTTTTGCCGTGATCGAGGAAATCGGCCCGCTTGGCATGGTCACGATCCGTGGCGATCTGGCCGATCCGGCGCTTGCTACGGCGCTTGGCCGGGTGCTGGGACTGGATCTGCCGGCCGCGCGCAGAATCGTGGGCGCCGGCGGGAACCTCGCGGGCGACGGCGCCGCGCCGGCCGGGGCCGGGCAGGGTGCGGCGGGGTTCGCCCTGGCCTGGATGTCGCCCGACGAACTGATGGCGATCCTGCCCTACCGGGCGGTCGCCGATGTGGTCGCGCGATTGCGCGACGCGCTGGGCGCGGCGCATTTCACCGTCGTCGACGTGTCGGATGCGCGCGCGGTCTTCCGCATCACCGGAGCGCGTGCGCGCGAGGTTCTGGCCAAGCTCGCGCCGGTCGACCTGCATCCCGGCAGCTTCCGCGCTGGCGAGATCCGCCGCACCCGTCTCGCGCAGACCGCCGCGGCCTTCTGGATCGATCCGTCGGCTGCCGCGCCGGGGGGCGGGGAAAGCTTCATGCTGGTGTCGTTCCGGTCGGTCGCGGCCTATGTCTTCGGCCTGCTCGAGACGGCGGCGCGCCCCGGCGGCGAGGTCGGCCTGTTCGCGGATATCCAGGGCTGATCACGAATGCGTGACTCGTCCCGCTCGCGGCGGCGCGGGCTTGATGGACAGGCCCCTGCGGCGTCAGGCTGGGCGTCTGGACAATGGGGGACGCACGATGTCTGTCTTGACGATTTCCAGGGCCTGCGCCGCGGGTCTTTTTCTTGTTGGCTCCGCTGCGCAGACAATGGCCGCCGGCCATGTCCGGCCGCCGGGGCTGGTCATCTATGATTGTCGCATGGACAATACCGGCACGCGCGGCTGGGTGCCGCCGCGGATCGTCTTCTTCTACCTTCAACCGGCGCAGCGCGTCCGTATCCTCGATGGACGGATCCGGCATTTCTATGGCCACGCGATCGAGGGGCGGGTCAGCCATTCCTCGGACGGGCGGTTGCGTTTCGACTGGATCGAACGGCTGCCCGACAACCATAATCGCCATGTGGTGGTGAAATACGCCGCCGTGAACGGGGCCGGGGCGCCGGTGGTCAATGTCGGCGCGGTGGTCGAGGGCTTCAGCAACCACGAGAACGCCTTCGGCCATTGCCGCCAAAGGTGAACCCGACGGTTCGGCGCTATTGTGGCCGCGCTCTCTTGACCTTCACGCTTCGCGCGCTCTTATTCGCCGCAGGTGTTTTCATTTATGCGAAAGGACGATCCCATGGCATTCGAACTTCCCGATCTTCCCTATTCCCACGATGCGCTGGCCTCGCTGGGGATGTCGAAGGAGACGCTGGAATACCACCACGACCTGCACCACAAGGCCTATGTCGACAACGGCAACAAGCAGATCTCCGGCACCGAGTGGGAGGGCAAGTCGCTCGAAGAGGTCGTGCGCGGCAACTACAAGTCCGGTGCGGTGGCGCAGAACGGCATCTTCAACAACGCCTCGCAGCACTGGAACCATTGCCAGTTCTGGGAAATGATGGGCCCGGGCGAGAACAAGAAGATGCCGGGCGAGCTTGAACGCGCGATCAAGGACAGCTTCGGTTCGGTCGAGAAGTTCAAGGAGGAATTCGCCGCCGCCGGTGCCGGGCAGTTCGGTTCGGGCTGGTGCTGGCTGGTCAAGGAGAGCGGCGGCGGCCTGAAGGTCACCAAGACCGAGAACGGCGTCAATCCGCTGTGCTTCGGGCAGACCGCGCTTCTGGGCTGTGATGTGTGGGAACACAGCTATTACATCGATTTCCGCAACAAGCGTCCGGCCTATCTGACGAACTTCCTCGACAAGCTCGTCAACTGGGAGAATGTCGCCTCGCGCATGTGACGGACGGTGCCGACCCGGCGCGCATTCTTTCGGACGCTGGGCGCCACGGCGGCCGCCGGCCTAGGGCTGGCGGCCTATGCGTTCTACGTCGAGCCGGCGCTGGAACTCGTTGTCCGGCGCTGGCGGCTGCGGCCGAAGGGCTGGCCCGAGGGGGTAGGGCTGCGCATCGCGGTGCTGACCGATCTCCATGCGAGCGAGCCCTACATGGACGCCGCCCGCATCCGCCGGATCGTCGCCCGCGCCAATGCGCTGGCGCCCGATCTGACGGTGGTGCTGGGCGACCTGCCGGCGGCCTCGCGGTTCATCACGCGAGCGCTCCCGGTCGCCGAGACTGCCGGCGCGCTTTCGGGCCTGCGGGCGCGGCTGGGCGTCTATGCGGTGCTGGGCAACCACGACTGGTGGGCCGACCCGGCGGTGATGCGGGGGGCCGCGCGCGAACCGGCGGCGATGGGCGCGCTGTCGGCGGCCGGAATCGAGGTGTTGCACAACCGGGCATTGCCCCTGGGGTCGGGAAGGGGGCGGTTCTGGCTGGCGGGACTGGGCGATCAGCTGGCCTATCTTTTCCGCCCCGACCTGAACGGGGGGCGTGTCGGGGTTCACGACCTGGCCGGCACGCTGGCGCAGGTGGAGGACGGGCGCCCGGTGGTGATGCTGGCGCATGAGCCCGACATCTTCGCCCGGATGCCCGCGCGCGTCGGGCTGACGCTATGCGGACATACCCATGGCGGGCAGGTCCGGCTTCTGGGCTGGTCGCCGGTGGTGCCGTCGCGCTTCGGCAACCGCTATGCCTACGGGCCGGTGTTCGAGGCCGGGCGCCATATGGTGGTTTCCGGTGGCCTGGGGTATTCCAAGATTCCGGTTCGCTTCGGCGTACCGCCCGAGATCACGCTTGTGGATATTCCCGCATGAGAGAACCGCTCAAGGGCGTTCTGGCCATGGCCGGCGCCTGCACGATATGGGGCCTGTCGCCGCTTTATTACAAGGCGATCGCCGAGGTGCCGCCCGGCGAGATCCTGGCCCACCGCACCTTGTGGTCGCTGGTCTTCTTCGGCGTGGTGCTTGCTTTCCAGGGACGGCTGGGCGCGGTCGGCGCGCTGGTTGCCGGGCGCAGCCTGGGACGCGTCGTATTGGCGGCGCTGGCCATTTCCGGCAATTGGTTCGTCTTCATCCTGTCGGTGGAGATCGGCCACTCGGTCCAGGCGAGCCTGGGCTATTACATCTTTCCGCTGGTGGCGGTGGCGCTGGGCGTGGTGGCCTTCGGCGAGCGCCTGCGCGGGGTTCAGGCCGTGGCCGTCGCGCTGGCGGTGCTGGCGGTTCTGGTGTTGACCTTCGGGCTGGGGGTGACGCCGTGGATCTCGATCTTTCTCGCGTCGAGCTTCGGGCTATACGGCCTGCTCAAGAAAAGCATGCCGGCCGGGCCGGTGGTCTCGGTCACGGCCGAGGTGCTGGTTCTGGCGCCGCTGGCCGCGATCTGGCTGGTGGGGATCCATGCGCATCTGTGGCCTGCCCAATGGACGGGGCCGGAAGGCGGCTGGTTCGGGCGCGATCCCTTCGTCTCGGCGATGCTGGCCTTTTCAGGCGTCATCACGGCCGGGCCGCTGATCCTGTTTTCCTACGCCTCCCGGCGCATCGGCCTGGCCACGGTGGGGCTGGTGCAATATCTCAACCCGACGCTGCAATTCCTTGTCGCCACGCTTGTATTCCGCGAAGCCTTCGGC
>JASBUM010000205.1 GCA_030147905.1 Acidimangrovimonas sp. | reverse complement strand
AGGCATTGCAACACATGGCGCGAGCCGTCGAAGACGTCGACCAGGCCGCGCAGCGACGGCACGCCCCGCGCATCCAGCGCAAAGCCCTGGTCCCAGAACCGCAGGATCGGATAAAGCTCATCCCCGAGCTGAACGCGCAGGCGGGCGCGGTCGCGAGCGCGGCTGAGTCTGGCGGCGGCCAGACCTTCCTGAAGTTCCCGGGGCAGATAGTCGACCATGCGTTCCTCGTGGCTTTGGCTAGAACCTGCGGCGACACGCGGAAAAATCAAGTTAACCTGCCGCGCCGTGGCGGAAACGCGCCACACGTTGCGCAAATGGCACGCGCCCCCCGCCGCGCCGCCCTGTGCAGCGACGCACCGGCGGTCTGCGCGCAGATCCGTTGCCCCCGGGGGCGTGCCCGCCTAAGTCGGGAGACAGAACTCGGGAGGGCGCGCGCATGGGACAATTGATCGACGGCCAGTGGAGCCGCGCGGATACCATAGCCGCCGGCTCGCCGGATGGTCGTTTCCACCGCGCGCGGACATCGTTTCGCAACTGGATCACACCCGACGGCGCGGCCGGCCCTTCGGGCACGGGCGGCTTCAGGGCCGAGGCCGGGCGCTACCACCTCTATGTCTCCTACGCCTGTCCCTGGGCGCATCGCACGCTGATTTTCCGCGCGATCAAGGGCCTGGCGCCCCTGATCGACATCTCGGTCGTTCATCCCGACCTGCTCGAGGATGGCTGGAGCTTCGCGCGCGACTTCGACGGCACCACCGGCGACCGGCTGCACGAATCGCGATTCCTGCGCGATCTGTACATCCGCGCGGACCCGAAGGTCAGCACCCGCGTCACGGTTCCCGTCCTGTGGGACAGGGAGCGCGCGACGATCGTTTCGAATGAATCGGCCGACATCATCCGCATGTTCAACAGCGCCTTCGATGCGCTGACCGACAACCACCACGATTACTGGCCGGAGCCGCTGCGCGCGCAGATCGAGACGGTCAACCACCGCATCTACGAGACCGTCAACAACGGCGTCTATCGCGCCGGTTTCGCCACCGGCCAGTCGGCCTATGACGAAGCGGTCACGGCGCTCTTTGACACGCTCGACTGGCTGGAGAGTCACCTCGCCGCGAACCGCTACCTTCTGGGCAGCCGCCTGACCGAAGCCGACTGGCGCCTGTTTCCCACGCTGGCGCGCTTCGATCTGGTCTATCATACGCATTTCAAGTGCAACCGCCGCAGGCTGGTCGATTATCCCAACCTCTGGGCCTATGCGCGGGAACTGCACCAGTGGCCCGGGGTGGCCGAAACCGTGCGCCCCGACCATTTCGTGCGCCACTACTACCACAGCCATCAGGGCATCAACCCGCACCGGATCGTGCCGATCAACCCGACGGTGGATTTCGACGCGCCCCACGGCCGCGGCTGAACCGGCCCGCCGCCTGCGAACCCGTTCGGCGGATGGCCGAAACGCCGCCCGTCAGGCCCCCGGATTCGCATCCGGCACGGCCCGTCTCAGTCGAGAAGTCCCGCGTAGCGCATCGCCGCGTCGATCTCGGCCTTGGTCGTCTCGGACAGTGCGACCAGCGGCAGCCGCAAATCGGGCGCGCAGAGCCCCAGCCGCGACATGCCGTATTTCGCCCCCGCCACGCCCGGCTCGAGGAAGATCGCCCTGTGCAGCGGCATCAGCCGGTCCTGATACTCCAACGCCCGCGCGTAATCGCCGGCCAGCGTCGCCGCCTGGAATTCGGCGCACAGCCGCGGGGCCACGTTCGCGGTCACCGAGATGCAGCCCACCCCGCCATGCGCGTTGAAGCCCAGCGCCGAGGCATCCTCGCCCGAAAGCTGGATGAAATCCTTGCCGCAGGTCTGGCGCTGGCGCGAGACGCGCACGATGTCGCCGGTGGCATCCTTGACCCCCACGATCCGCGGCAGCTTCGCCAGCGTGCCCATCGTCTCGGGCGTCATGTCGACGACGGATCGGCCGGGGATGTTGTAGATGATGATCGGCAGGTTGCACGAATCGTGGACGGCGGTGAAATGCGCGATCAGTCCCGCCTGGGTCGGCTTGTTGTAATAGGGCGTGACGACAAGGGCGGCATTGGCGCCGACCTCCTCGGCATGGCGAATCAGGCGGATCCCCTCGACCGTATTGTTCGACCCAGCGCCCGCGATCACCGGCACACGACCGGCTGCGGCCTCGACGACGATCTCGATGACGCGATCGTGCTCTTCGTGGCTCAGGGTCGGACTCTCGCCCGTCGTGCCCACCGGAACGAGCCCGGAGGACCCCTCGGCAATATGCCAGTCGACCAGCTTCCTGAGCGTGTCGATATCCAGTTCGCCGTTCTTGAACGGCGTCACCAGGGCAGGAATGGACCCTTTGAACATGACACGCTCCTCTCGTGGTCGGGCGGATTTCCGCGCACCGGATCGCCCCGCTGAAACTCGGCGGACCCTAGCCGTCAGAATGCGCGTTGCCAAGTTTCATTCTTGCGGTATGTGGGGCGGCCGGTAGACTTCGGCACACCCCCGCAGCATCGGCTTCGCCCGAGTCGCCCCCACCCGCCGGACGTACCGGCAACAGCCCGCTCGCAAGGTCCCGCCCGATCCATGTTTCGTCTTCGCCGCCCGTCTCGCGCCCCGCTTATCGCGCTGGTCCTGGTCGTTGCCACGGGCACCGTGGGGGCACGGGCCGAACCGGCCGTCGACGCCATGAGGTCCGCGCTGCGCTACGTCGCCCAACAGGACTGGCAGGGTGCCGAGCAGGCGGCACGCGGCGGCGGGCGCCTCGCGCTCGACATCGTGACCTGGACGCGGCTGCGGACGGGCAAGGGCGATTTCCCCGAATACCTTTCCTTCCTTCAGCGCCACCCGGACTGGCCCGGGCTGGGCATTCTGCAACTGCGCGGCGAACAGGCGATCACCGATCAGACCCCGGCGGGGCTGGGTCTGTCCTATTTCGACGGCCGGCACCCGCTGAGCGCCGGCGGCTCGCTGGCCTATCAGCGCGCACTCGAGATCCGCGGCGAGCGCAGCAAGGCCGCGGCCGAGGCCCGCCGCGCCTGGCTCAACCTGTCCTATTCGGCGCGGGATCAGGCGCGCGAGCTGCAGCTTTTCGGTGGCAGTCTCCGCCCGCTCGTGCCGCAGCGGATGGACATGCTGCTGTGGCAGGGCCGGCTCGCCGATGCGCGCCAGCTGCTGCCGCTCGTCTCCGGCGGCGAGGCCGCACTCGCGCGGGCGCGGATCGCGCTTCAGGCACAGGAACGCGGTGTGGACGCGCTCGTCGCCGCGGTGCCCGGACGATGGCGCAACGATCCCGGCCTTGCCTACGACCGCTTCGCCTTCCGCTATGACCGCGGGCTCTACAAGGGTGCGGTGGAAATGCTGCTTGCCCATTCGGGCTCGGCCAGCGCGCTCGGCCGGCCCGAGGCCTGGGCCTTCCGCCGTGCGGCGCTGGCGCGGCGCGAGATGGATGACGGCAATCCGCGGCTTGCCTATCGCATCGCCTCCAGCGCGCATCTGCGCTCGGGCGTGTCCTTCGCGACGCTCGAGTTCCTCTCCGGCTATATCGCGCTGCACAAGCTGAACGATCCGAAACTGGCGCTGAAGCATTTCCGCGCCCTGCGCGCCGCGGTCAAGACACCGATCAGCCTGTCGCGCGCCGCCTACTGGGAAGGGCGGGCCGAGGAGGCGCTGGGCAATTATCAGGCCGCCAGCACCGCCTTCGCCTATGGCGCCGAATTCCCGACCGCCTTCTACGGCCAGCTCTCGGCCGAGAAGATGGGCATCAAGATCGACGCGAGCCTGCTGGGCCCGACTCGCCTGCCGGACTGGCACGGCGCGCGTTTCATGGCCTCGTCGCCGCTGCGCGCCGGGCTGCTGCTGTTGCGCGCCGACGACACCCGCCGCGCACGGCTCTTTTTCTACCGCGTGGCGATGGGGCTCGACCTGACCGGGCTTGGCCAGCTCGCCAATCTCGCGCTCGACCTGCGCGCGCCGGGGATTGCGGTACTGGTTGCCAAGCGCGCGGCGGAAATGGGGCGGATCCTGCCCGGCGCCTATTTCCCCACCGGTGATCTCACGCGCCTGAAGCTGCCGGTGCCGACGGTGCTGGCCCTGGCGATCGCGCGCCGGGAAAGCGAGTTCGACGCCGGCGCGATCAGTCCCGCGGGCGCGCGCGGGCTGATGCAGATGATGCCGGCCACCGCGCGCAAGATGTCGGCCAAGGCGGGCCTGCCCTACACCCTTGCCCGCCTGACCGAGGATCCCGCCTACAACGCCCGGCTGGGCAGCGCCTATCTGGCCGAGCTGACCGCCCGCTTCGGACCGGCGCTGACCCTGGTCGCGGCCGGTTATAACGCCGGACCCAACCGGGCCGCGATCTGGATCAGCAAGCTGGGCGATCCGCGCGCGCCGGGGGTCGATCCGATCGACTGGATCGAGGCCGTTCCCTACACCGAGACGCGCAACTACATCATGCGCGTGGCCGAAACCTACGAGATCTACCGCGCGAAGCTGGCCGGGCATCCAGTCAACGTGCGTCTCACGGCCGAACTGAAGGGCCGGTGATCGCGGCGTCGTCCTGCCCCCGGACGCGCGCGCGCCACAGCGTGAACAGCCCCGCCGCGACCACCACGCCCGCGCCGATGACGACATTGGCGCGCAGCCGGTCGCCGAAGACGACGACGCCGATCGTCGAGGCGAAGATCAACTGCAGGAAGGCGAAGGGCTGGATCGCGCTGGCCTCGGCCAGTTCGAACGCCCGGATCAGCAGCCAGTGGCCGGTGACGGCGGTGACGCACAGCACGCCCATCCAGGCCCAGCCGGCCGCATCCATAGGCTGCCAGAACCACAGGCCCACGATCGTCATCGCAGCGGCCCCCGCCACCCCGGTCCAGAAGAAGCTGACCGCCGCGGCATCGCGCCGCGCCGCGTAGCGCGTCAGCAGACCGTAGAGCGCGAACATCCCCGCGCTGGCCAGCGGGATCAGCGCGAGGGGCGAAAATACGGTGACCCCCGGCTCGAGAATGATCATCACGCCGACGAATCCGACGCCGATCGCTGCCCAGCGGCGCCAGCCGACGCTTTCACCCAGCACCGGCCCCGACAACGCCGCCACCAGCAGCGGATAGCTGGCAAAGATCGAATGGCTCTGAACCAGCCCGAGGCGGGTGAAGGAATAGACCATCACGCAGACCTCCGCGACCAGCAACACGCCGCGCGCGATCTGCAGCACCGGCTGGCGCGTCGCCACCGCGCGGCGCAGCCCCCCCGGCGCCCGCGCCGCCATCACGGTGACGAAGAAGGCGAAGAACCAGTAGCGGATCATCACCACCATGAAGACGTTGTAGGTGGCGGCCATGTGCCGCGATATTCCGTCCTGCACGGAAAATACAAGCGTCGTGGCAATCATCAGCCAGATGCCCTTGGCCGTGTTCTGTTCGGTCATTTCGGATCCAGACGGCCAACCGACATGTGGCGCTTGGCGCCGTGGCCTGGAATCCGCTCTACCCGAAATCCCGCCGCCTGCAACCCCCTGCGCACGAAACCCGCCGCGGTATAGGTCGCGAAACTGCCCCCCGGC
>JASBUM010000200.1 GCA_030147905.1 Acidimangrovimonas sp. | reverse complement strand
CCGAATTCCATGTCCAAACCGCAGTCCGAACCCCGGCCCGAACCCCGGTCCTACCCGACACCGCCGTTCCCGAGCCAGCCCCAGCGCCCCCCCGGTCTCGAACGCCGGATGGAGCCCGAACCCGACCATGGCGAGCACAGCTATCGCGGATCGGGACGTCTCGAGGGGCTGCACGCCATAGTCACCGGCGGCGACAGCGGGATCGGCCGGGCGGTCGCACTCGCCTTCGCGCGCGAGGGGGCGGATGTGCTGATCTCCTATCTCGACGAGGACAGCGATGCCGAACAGAGCTGCGAGCTGGTGCGCGAGGCCGGACGCAAGGCCGTCGCCGTGCGCGGCGACATCGCGGATGCCGCGCTTTGTCGCGAGATCGTCGCGCGCGCGACATCGGAACTCGGCGGGCTTGAGCTGCTGGTCAACAACGCAGCACACCAGGCCTATTTCGAAGACCTTCTCAAGATCAGCGACGAGGAATGGGAGCGGACCTTCCGCGTCAACCTGCACGCTATGTTCTACCTCGTGAAGGCCGCGGTGCCGCAGATGAAACCCGGCAGCGCGATCATCAATACCGCCTCGATCAATGCCGACCGGCCGAACCCGGGGCTGTTGCCCTATGTGACGACCAAGGGCGCGATACAGACATTCACCGCGGCGCTCGCCGATTCGCTGGCGACGCGCGGCATTCGCGCCAATTGCGTGGCGCCGGGGCCGGTCTGGACGCCGCTGATCCCCGCGACATTGCCCGAGGATGCGGTGAAACATTTCGGTGAACAGGTGCCGATGAAGCGCCCGGCGCAACCGGCGGAGCTTGCCACCGCCTATGTCATGCTCGCCGATCCACGGTCGAGCTATGTCTCGGGCGCGACGATCGCCGTGACCGGCGGCAAGCCGATCCTGTGACTGCCCGGTGCGCCTGCAACCGTCAGGGGCGGGGGTGGCGCGCCGGCCCGCTGGTCGTCCCGCACCCGCCGCCCGTGAACCTGTGTCCCGCCCGCCGGCGGGGCGGGACGCCGGCGGGTGCGGGTCAGCTGTCCCTGTGCTCGGGCTTGCCGCCGCGGCCGCCGCGGGCGAGTTCCTCGAGCTCGGATTCGCTCATCGAATCGTACATCTCCCGCGCGGCGCCCTTCAGGTCGCTCTTGGCGGTTTCGCCGCGTTTGGCCGAAAGCGCCATTCCCGCGGCCTTTTGCTGTGCCTTCGAACTGGCTGGCATGTCCGGTTCTCCTTTGCAGGGCTCATGTGAATCCGTGACATGGAAACGGTGAGCCGGCCGCAAGGTTCCCGCGGGCGGGCCGGGGTCGGCGGTAATCGCGCGAAATGAGCCCCGCGCTGCCCGGGGCCCAACCTGTCATCCCCGCCGCGATTGCGGCGTCAGATGCCGACCGCGGCGATGGCGCGGGCCAGAACCGGCACGCTGTGCGTATTCAGCCCGGCGATGTTGAGCCGCGAATCCCAGACCATGTAGATGCCGTGGTCGCGCCGCAGGGCCTCGACCTGCTCGGGGCTGGCGCCGAGACGCGAGAACATGCCCCGGTGATCGGCGAGAAAGCCGAACCGGTCGGATCCGGTCTCGTTGCGCAGCGCATCGGCCAGCTGGCGGCGCAGCGACAGCATGGCCAGACGCATCTCCTCCAGTTCGGCCTTCCAGTCGGCGCGCAGAGCATCGTCGCCGAGGATCATCGTCACCAGCCGCGCGCCATGGTCGGGCGGGAAGGAGAAATTCTGCCGGTTGAGAAACGCGAGCGTGCCCTGCGTGACCGGACGCGCGGCGCTGTTGGGCGCAAGCGCCATCAGGATGCCGGCACGTTCGCGGTAGATGCCGAAATTCTTCGAGCAGGAGGCCGCGATCAGCACCTCGGGCAGGGCTTCGGCGATCAGGCGGGTGCCGGCGGCGTCAGCCTCCAGACCGTCGCCAAAACCCTGATAGGCGATATCGACCAGCGCCACGGCGCCGATCCGGTTCAGCAGTTCAGCCACCGCGCGCCATTGCGCGAGGTTGAGGTTGGCGCCGGTGGGATTGTGGCAGCAGCCGTGCAGCAGCACGACATCGCCCCGCTTCGCCGCGGCCAGATCCGCCATCATCGCGTCGAAATCGACGGCGCGGCTGTCGTTGTCGAAATAGCGGTAGCTTGCCGAGGCCATCCCCAGATAGCGGATGATCGACGGGTGATTGGGCCAGGTCGGGTCCGGCAGCCAGACGGTGGCGTCCGGCGCGGCGAGGCGCACCAGTTCCAGCGCCTGCCGGATGGCGCCGGTGCCGCCCGGCGTCGCGATCGCGGCCAGCCTGTCGGCAGGATAATCGGCGCCCAGAACCAGCCGCGCCATGGCCTCGTGATAGGCCGGATCGCCGGCAAGGCCCGTATAGGCCTTGGTCGTCTCCTGCTCCCACAACTGCCGCTCGGCGGCCTTCACTGCGCGCATCACCGGGGTATTGCCGTCGGCGGCGCGATAGACGCCCACCCCGAGGTCAATCTTGTCCTCGCGCGGATCCTCGCGGAACATCGACATCAGTTGCAGGATCTTGTCCTGCGGTTGGGGTTTCAGATTTTCCAGCATTGCCTATCCTTTCGCGACCGGAAGGTCGCCATACATGCCCCATTCGGCCCAGGACCCGTCATAGACCGCATGGTCGCGGTGGCCGATGCGTTCGAGCGCGAGGTCGATGATCGCCGCGCTGATTCCCGACCCGCAGGTCGCGATCACCGGGCGCGACAGATCGGCGCCGGCGGCCGCGAAGGCATCGCGCAACGCCTGCGGCGGCTTGAGCGTGCCGTCGGGCGCCAGCAGTGTGGCGTAGGGGACGCAGCGCGACCCCGGGATGTGGCCCATGCGCAACCCTGGCCGGGGCTCGGCGGCGCGGCCCTCGAAACGATCGCGCGCGCGCGCGTCAAGGATTTCCCAATCGCCCAGTTTCGAGGCCGCGGCGACCTGGGTCACGTCCTTGGCCAGCCCCGCATGGCGCTGGACCGTCATGTGACGGTCGCGCACCACGGGGGGCAGATCCTCGGTCGGGCGGCCCTCGGCCAGCCATTTCGGCAATCCGCCGTCGAGCACCGCGACATCCATCTTGCCCATCAGCCGGAAGGTCCACCACACCCGCGGTGCGGAAAAGATCCCCATTCCGTCATAGACCACGACCTGATGGCCGTCGCCCACGCCCATCGCCCGCATCCGCGCGATGAACTTCTCGGACGGTGGCGCCATGTGTGGCAGGTCGGAACGATGGTCGGAAATCTCGTCGATGTCGAAGAAGCGTGCACCCGGTATATGGGCGCTGTCGTATTCGGCGCGGCCGTCGCGGCCCATCGCCGGCAGATACCACGACGCATCCAGAACCCGCAGGTCGGGGTCCTTAAGATGATCGGCAAGCCAGCCGGTGGAAACCAGCACCCGGGGATCGTCCTGCGCCATGGCCGCACCTCGTTTCGCTTCGGTCCGGCATAATCTTGCGCGTCCCGACAGGCAAGAGCGATGGTCAGAGGTTCTGCTTGAGCAGGCGCCGCTTTTGGCGGTCCCAGTCGCGCTTGGCGCTCGTCTGGCGCTTGTCGGTCACCTTCTTGCCCTTGGCGACGCCCAGTTTCAGCTTCACGATGCCGCGGTCGTTGAAATACATCCGGAGCGGTACCAGCGTCATGCCCTCGCGCGCGGTGGCCGACCACAGCCGCGCCAATTCGCGCCGGCTGACCAGAAGCTTGCGCTTGCGCCGTTCCTCGTGGCCCCAGGTCTTTGCCTCGCGGTAGGGCGCGATATAGCCGTTGATCAGCCATAGTTCGCCCTCTTCGACCGAGGCGTAGCTGTCGGCGATATTCGCCCCGCCCTGGCGCAGGGACTTCACCTCGGATCCCTGAAGCACGATGCCCGCCTCGAGGTCGCTTTCGAT
>JASBUM010000188.1 GCA_030147905.1 Acidimangrovimonas sp. | reverse complement strand
GGGTCTGGATCAACGCGCGCGCGAGATGTGTCTTGCCCGAGCCGATCGGCCCCTCGAGCAGCAGGACATCGCCGGGAACAAGCCGCGGCGCCAGCCAGGCGCCAAGGGCGGCCGTGGCGTCTGGATCGGGCAGGTGAATGGCGTGGCGCAATGCGGACATGGCGGCAGTTTTACCGCGCGCGGCGCCGCCCGCAAGCCGGTTGGCGCCGCACGACCGTGCCGGATGGCGAGGTTCTTCACGCCAGCCGCTTTGCCTGTGCGCCCTCGGGGGACGTGTCTGCGCCGCGGCTTTCGGCCTTGGTGCCGCCGACGAGCCGGGTGAAACCGACAAGCGTGACGCCTCCGGCCAGCGGAACCACCCGGCAGGCGATCAGGCGCCCGTCGGACAGGCGGGCATTGCATTGCACTGGCTGCCGCTCACCCAGGGCGGTGGCGCATTTCTCCATCATGGCCCAGACCGGATCGGGGGGGCATTTCGACTGCCAGAACCGGCAGGCGTCGCCGATGGTGGTTCTCGGGAGCGGTTCGGGTGATTCCAGGCCCCACAGCGCGACATAGGCACGGTTGATGTAGATCAGCTTGCCGGAGGAGGAGAAGAGGGCGACCGCCTCGTCGATCGAGTCGAGCACCGCACGGCCCAGCGCCATGTCGGCGCGGAAGCTGCGGGTCTTGAGCATGTCCGCCGAGATATCCTCGAACAGCAGGGCGATTCCGCCATCGGGGTGGGGCCGTCCGGCGACACGGTAGGTACGCCCGTCTGCAAGGCTCCAGGTTTCCTCGTAGACGTTGGATTCGCTGACTTTCTCGATCGCCGCCATCTGGTCGCGCCAGCTCTTGTAATCTTTCGGCTCGGGGATCATGTGGCTTTCGCGCATCGCGTCGAGCATGGTCTGCAGGCTTGGCTGTGCCGAGAGAAAGGCGGCGGACTGCGCCGTCAGGTCGACCAGCGCGGGATTGAACAGCACGAGGCGACGATTGCGATCGAAGACCGCCAGCCCGACCGACAGATGGGCGAAGGTGTTCGACAGGGTCTGGACGAAGCTGCGCAAGCTGCGCTGGGCCGCCGCCGCCGCATCGGCCGGAAGGGCGTAGACGATGAATTCGCCGCCATCCTCGACGGCAGTGCAATCATAGTGCCGGGCCGCGCCGCGGGCCGCGTCCCCGAGCGTCGCGCGGTGCGGGTCGGTGCCCGCAGTCATCGAATCGAGCGGGAGGTCGGGAAACAGTGCCGGCAGCGGCCAGGGCAGCAGGTCGTCCTCGCCGCCGCGGGCCAGACATTCAAGCAGATAGGCCCGGTTGGCCCAGTTGACCGCGCCGTCCGTCCGCGCCTGGCGCCATGCGAGAAACGGCGCGCCGTCCAGCAGGCGCCGGGTCTGGGCCAGTTCCTCCTGCATCGCGCGATGGGCGAGGGCATCCGGATCGGCGGATTGGGGCGTATCGCCGCGCCGCTCGTGAAGCGTGATGCGCAGGATGCCATCGCGCCACTCGGCCCGGAGGGTGCGCTTGCCGCCGTCATCTTGCGCGTTCAGCGAGAAGCGGCCGGACTTTGTCAGCTTTTCGAATTCCTTGTCGAAATCGGGAAAATCGCGGCTGACCTGGCTACGGAGCCGGTCCCAGGGGCGCTGCCCTGCGCTCGCCTGATCAAGCAGCCGGCGCGCCGATCGGGTGGCGTCCACCAGCTCGCCATTGTCGTCGAAGAGAAAGGTGCAAGTGACCTCGGGCCGGCCGAAAAGGCCGGAGCGTTGGGGCCTGCCGAAGGCATTCGGATGACGCAGCAACCAATAGGCCGACAAGGCAGCCAAGCTCGATGACCCGACAATCGTTAACACATGCAACCACGTCATCGTCGTC
>JASBUM010000182.1 GCA_030147905.1 Acidimangrovimonas sp. | reverse complement strand
CGGCTCGGGACCAATTACACTTTGTCCGATTGGTAAAATAAATGTCAGATCGGAAAGCCCTGCCACCCTGCGGGGCGGACGCCCGTCGCACGGGCCGGGTCGGCGGCCGGGGAATTGGTCAACCTCCCGCACCGCGGGCATGCGCGGGCCACAGCGGCGCCCGGCGCCCCCGTGCCCGCCATGACCCAAGACGGGGATGCTTCAGCGCCCCGACAACCCTGACCAGAGCGATGCATCACTGCGCCGCAAGCCCGACCGCGACGGGAAACGACAGCCCCGGGATCAGAAAAGCGTGTCGGAAAACAGTTCCAGCAGCCGACGCCAGTGCCGCTCGGCCCCGGCCGCGTCATACACGGAATGGTCGGAAACGCACCACCCATGGGCCATGCCCGGATAATTCTCGATGATGTGATCGACCTCGGCCTCGCGCAGCGCCTGCGCCAGCCGCGCCGATTGCTCGGGGGGGAAACTGCGGTCGACGCCTGCGGTGCCGACATAGATCCGCGCGCGGATGTCGGCCGCGCGGCGGTGCGGGCTGTCGGGCGCGTCACCGGCCAGATTGCCGCCGTGAAAACTGGCCGCGGCTGCGATCCGGCCCGGATAGGCCGCCGCCGCGGTCAGCGCGCGCCCACCGCCCATGCAATAGCCCACCGCGCCGATGCGCGCGCCGGCGCCCGCCGCCTCCAGCGCCGCGATCATCGCCGCGCTGTCCGAGGCGGTCATCTCCTGGGTGGTGGCCGCGATCATCGCGCGCAGGCGGTCACGTACCGGGGGGTCCGAAAAGGCCGTGGCCGCGTCGAAGGCACCATAGTCGCCGAAACGGTAGAACAGGTCCGGAAGCAGCACGCGGTAGCCTTCGGACGCCAGCCGAAGGGCCATGTCCTCAAGCGCGGGGCGCGGGCCGAAGGCATCCATGTAAAGGATCACCCCCGGGCGCACGCCACCAGCGTCACCCCCCCGCCCGGCAGGTTCGAACATCGCCGCGGGCATCACCCCATCGGCAGTCCGGAGTTCGAGTTCGTGCTTCATCGCAACATCCTTTTCGGGTTCCGCGCGCCCCGCGCGTCGGTATCAAGCCTTCCGCCGCGGATGGCCCCGGGGCCGACGGCGGGAATTGCCCCGCATGGCGGCGCCCGGGCGCGCGGCGCGCCTTCCCCGCGCGACCCCGCGTCCCTAGCGTGCGCGCCAGGTGACCAAAAGGCTCGCCCAGAAGTTCCACAATGCGCCGATGGCCGCGCCGGCGATGCTGGCCAGCGCCCAGTTCGGCACCACTGCGAAGACCGAGCCGGCAACGCCGACATTGGCGACGGCACCGACACCGCAGACCGCATAGAAGGATAGAAGCCCGCGCAGGAATTCCCAGCCCCGGAGGCTGCGGTCACGGTAGGTCAGCATGTTGTTGAGGATGAAATTCGATGTCATCGCCGAGACGACGCCCACGACCTGTGCCACCAGGAAGGGGGCAGCGCTCGCCGCCAGTACCAGCCGCACCACCGCAAGCTGCACCGCGACACCGCTGAATCCGACCATCACGAACAGCACGAAGCGGATCGGCAGCAGCCCGCCCGTCATGCGGCTGACCAGCAGACCGAGGAACTCCAGCGTCACCGCGCTGTCGAGTTTCGACGCGCCGTGACGGCGCTCGCGGAAGACATAGGGCAACTCCAGCACCTTCCAGCGCCCGCGCGCCGCCGAAAGCATGTCGGCGAGGATCTTGAAGCCCTGCTTCTGCAGATCCAGCACCACCTCGTTGAAGGCCCGCCGCCGGATCATGAAGAAACCGCTCATCGGATCCCGCGCGGTGATCCGCAGCAGCCGCCGCGCCAGCGCGTTGGCCCGGTCCGAGCCCCATTTGCGCCAGGCCGACAGACCGCTCCCGGCAGAGCCGTCCTCGACCTTGCGCGAGCCGATCACGAGGTCGAGCCCCGGATCGTCCTGCAGGGCGCGGAACATCTGCACGAGCAATGTCTCATCGTGCTGAAGATCTGCGTCCATCACCGCCACCAGCGGCGCCACCGACGACAGGATGCCCTCGATGCAGGCGCCGGCCAGCCCGCGCCGGCCGATCCGGTGGTGCACGCGGACATTCGCCTTCTCCCGGCCCACGGCACGAACCTCGCGCGCGGTGCCGTCGGGACTGTCGTCATCGACGAAAACCACTTCCCAGTCGATTCCGTCGAGAGCATCCTCCAGCAGCGCCACCAGCGGGCGGATATTGTCGCGCTCCTGATAGGTGGGCACGACGACGGTGAGTTGGGGGATGCGTGCGGCTGTCACCGGGCGGGTCCTCGGGCTTGGTGGTGGGCGGTTCAAATCATCCGGCGCCGGCGATTGCAAAGCCTTTTTTCTGGGCAAGGTCGGGCGGATGGGCTATGCGCGCGCAGCAGCATCGCGACCAGGACGGGACGCAGCATGACGCCCAGACAACCCATGGCCCCGGGTGACCCGGACGATCGCCCGACAGGCCCGGCAGCGTCGCGGGCGCACGCGTCCCGGGCACCATCGCCAAGGCCGCGGCCGTCACGGCAGCCATCTTGGCAGCCGCCGTGGCCGCTGTCGTGGCCGCTGTCGTGGTGGCCGCTGTCTTCGCTGTGGACGATCACGCTGGCCTTCGCGGCGCTGCACCTCGCGCTCGCCGCGCTGGTGCCGCTGGTGGAGGACGAAACCTATTACGCGCTATGGGCCAGCGTCCCGGCCTGGGGCTATTACGACCATCCGCCGATGATCGCATGGTGGATCGCGGCGGGCGAGGCATTGCTGGGGCGCGACGCTCTGGGGGTGCGGCTGCTGTCGGTGCTGGCCTTCGCCGCCGTCACCCCGATGACCTGGCGTATCGCACAGATCCTGTCGGGCGGCGCGCGGGACGCCGCCTGGCGCGCGGCGCTCTATGTCAACGCCACCGCGGTGATCTTCTTTCTCGGCTTCACCGCCACGCCCGATGCGCCATCCGTCTTCTTCTGGACGCTCACGCTGTGGGCCATGCTCGAGGCGCTCGCCGATCGGGGCCGACGCGCGCGCTGGTGGCTTCTGGCGGGTCTGGCGGCGGGGCTGGGGGTGCAGTCCAAGTTCACCAACCTGTTTCTCGGCGTCGGCATCGTCGTCTGGCTCGTGGCCACGCGCGAAGGCAGGCAGGCCCTGCGGCGCCCGGCGGTCTGGGGGGCGGCGGCGGTCGCGCTGGCCGCCATCGCGCCGCTGGTGGTGTGGAACTGGCAGCACGGCTGGATCGGATTGGCGCGCCAGTTCGGCCGGATCGAGGCGCGCGCGCTCGGCCTGCGCTGGCTGCTGGATTACCTGCTGGGCACATTCGTCATGACGACGCCGCTGATCGGCTACGCGGCGCTGCGCGGCCTGCGCCGGCCGACCGGCCCCGGCCGCCTGATCTGGTGGCTGACGGCGCCGCTCGCACTCTACATGGTCTATCACGCGCTTCACGCCAAGGTGCAGCCGAACTGGCTGGCGCCGCTCTATCCCGCGTTCGCGGTCTTCGCCGCACTTTACCGGCCGCGGCGGCCAACCCGCTTCGCGGCCCTTGCGGCCGGCAGCGGCGCGGCACTTTCGGCGCTGGCGCTGGCGCTGGCGCTGTGGCCGGGCCGGGCGATCTTTCCGGGTCACAACCCGCCCAACCAGACCAAGGGCTGGCCCGCGGCGCTTGCCCGCATCGAAACCGCGCGCCGCGCCGCCGGGGCCGGCTGGATCGCCACCGCGCGCTACGGCCTGACCGGAAGCCTGTGGTGGTACCTGCCCGCGGTACCGGTCTGGTCGGTGACCGGGCCGCAGCGCTACCTGTTCCGGCCCGCCTTTCCCCCGGCGCTATGCGCCGCACCCGGCCTTCTGGTCACCCGGGGCGCGCCGCCCCCCGACGTCCTGGCGCGCTTCGCCCGTCACGGGCCGACCCGATATGCAACCCGCACCGCCGGAAGCCGGGTTCTGGAGCGATACGGCCTGACCCCGGTCGAAGGCCCGGGTGGAAGCAGTTTTTCCAGCTGTGCCATCGCGGCGCCGGCGGGCCCGGCCGCACCCTGACGGCCGCGTGCGAACGGGGTCACGGCCGGGGTCACGACCGGGCCCACGGCCCGGTCAGCTTTTCGCGCGCACTTGGCGCGTGCTAGAGGATGCTGGTGGCGAAGCGATCCAGCGCCGTACCCTCGCGGTAGAAGCGATGCACGAGATAGGCGGCGATGGATGCCGTCACGATCCCGCCCAGGATGTCGCCCACGTAATGGGTACCCACGAATACGCGCGAGAAACCCACCAGCGTGGCGAGCAGCAACAGCCCCAGCCCCCGGCGCGGCAGCCGCTCGAGGAAGAAGGCGACGACCACGGCGAAGGAGGCGGTGGCATGGTCGGACGGGAAGGACCAGTCGGCGCTGCGTCCGATCAGCAGATGCGACACGCCGGAATCATAGGGGCGCAGGCGATGAATGAACAGGATGACGCCCTGGTTGATGGCAAGCCCAAACAGGAAGGCCAGCCCGGCGACGATCGCGGTGTGGCGGACATGGGCGCGATCGGACCGGCTCCACCATTGGGCGACGACAAGCGCGACGATCAACGGCACGCCGATTTGCGTCGTGGTCACCATCGCGGCGTCAAGGACGGGCCATTGCCCGGCGAAGGAATTGATCCAATGGGTGATTGCTGCGTCCATGCGCGTCTCTGCCTGTGCCTGTTTCCGTTGCCTGCTTCCGTACCCGGACGCCCCCCCGCGCCTGCCGGCCTCCGCCCCTTCGGGGCATCCTTCCATGCCCGCCCGCGGCCCTCGATGGCAAGACGAAAGCTCCGGCGGGGGCGGGTCGTGACGGAAATGTGAAGCACCGCGACAGTCGGTCACGGCGCGGCGGCGGGCCGTGCGCACAGGCTGCGCCCGCGCGCAAAAAGCATGGCGGACCCGTCGCCCGCCCCGGTCAACTGCCGCCTGCGAAACCGGCGCCCCCGACCGCCGCGGGCGGGCAAGACGCGCCGGCGCTCCGTGCCTTGGGACACTCAGGCCTTCATCCGCGTCATCTCCGGGTCGAACAGCGGCCGCAGATGGAGACGGGCCGGCACCCGGCGACCGGCCACGTCGAGTTCGTAGCGCCCCGTCTCGAGATAGGCACGATCGACGCCCCCGGCATGCCGGACATAGCCATAGCCGATTGCGCGGTCGATCCAGTGGCCCCACCCGCCCGAGGACAGCCAGCCCACCCTTTCCCCGTCACGATAGATCGTCTCGCGGCCCCACAGGACCACGTCCGGGTCATCCGCCGTCAGGCACACGAGCCGCCGGCGCAAGCCCGCCGCGATCTGCGTCTCAAGTGCCGCGCGGCCAATGAAATCGCGCGGGCCGCGCAACTTGCACGCCCAGGCCAGCCCCGCCTCGGCCGGGCTGTGATCGGGGCCGATGTCGCTGCCCCATGCGCGATAGCCCTTCTCGAGCCGCAGGCTCTCGATCGCCCGGTAGCCGGCATCGACCAGCCCCGACGCCTGTCCCGCCTCCGACAGCGCCTCGTAGAGCGTCACCGCGAATTCGACCGGGACATGCAGCTCCCAGCCCAGCTCGCCCACGTAGCTGATGCGCAGCGCCAGAACCGGGCAGCCCGCGACCGAAAGCGTTCGTGCCGATCCGAATGGAAAGACCTCGTTGGAAAGCGGCTCTTCGCACAGGGGCGCCAGGGTGTCGCGCGCAAGCGGCCCCATCAGCGACAGGACCGCATGGGCCGAACTCACATCCGTCAGCGTGGCGCCGCCGCCTGCGGGCAGATGCCGCTCGATCCAGTCGAAATCGTGGGTGGCGAAGCCGGTGCCGGTGACGATGTAGAAGCGATCCCGCGCCAGCCTGACGACGGTCAGGTCGCATTCGATGCCGCCACGATCGTTGAGCATCTGGGTATAGACCACCCGGCCGGGCGGCACCTCGATATAGGCGGCCGCGATCCGGTCGAGCGCCCCTGCCGCCTCCGGCCCGGTCAGAAGGAACTTGGCGAAGGAGCT
>JASBUM010000262.1 GCA_030147905.1 Acidimangrovimonas sp. | reverse complement strand
TGGCGCACCCGGGACGATTCGAACGCCCGACCCTCAGATTCGTAGTCTGATGCTCTATCCAGCTGAGCTACGGGTGCGTGAGACGGGGATTTAGGCCGCCCGGCCCGGGATTGCAAGAGCGAATTTCCCCGTTTTCAGAAGTTCTCAGCCGTCGTGCGGCTGAATGGTGCGCGGCAGGTGGATCATGAACTTGGTGCCCTCGGAATCGCTGCGCACCAGCTCCAGCCGCCCGCCATGGCCGCGGATCAGCTCGGCCGCGATGGCCAGGCCAAGCCCGAATCCGCCCTTGCGCGCGCCGCCCTGGAACGGCGTGAAGAGATGGTCGCGCGCCTTCGGCGGCAGCCCCGGGCCGGTGTCCTCGATGCTCAGCCACCATTCGCTTTCGCTTTCGCCGCCGGCCAGCTCGATCGTCCCCTCTTCGCCGGTCTGCTCGATCGCCTGACGGGCGTTGCGCACGAGGTTGGTCAGAACCCGGTGGAGCTGCTCGGAATCGGCGCGGATCATCACCCCGGCGGGGACATCGGCCAGAAACGCCACACGACCGTCATCGCCCCCACCCGCGATCCGCTCGCTCTCGATCACGTCGTCGACCATCGTGCGCAATGAAAACCGCGTCAGGGCCGGCGGCGGCTCTTCGGCCTTGCCGAACGCAAGGGTGCTTTCGCACAGATTGACCGCGCGGTTGATCGAACCCATCAGCTTGGGCGCGGCCCGCATCACCGCCGGGTCCCTGCTGTCCTCCATCCGGTCGGCGAAGAGCTGAGCGGTCGTCAGGATGTTGCGCAGGTCGTGGCTGACCTTCGCGACCGCACCGCCCAGCTGGGCGAGGCGCTCCTTCTGCCGAAGCGCGCCGGTCAGCTGCTTTTGCAGCGATTGCAACGCGACCTCGGCCTCGCGCAGCTCCGACACCGATGCGGTGGGCTCGATCACCCGACGGGCATCCTCCGGTGCCTCGGCGTAGGCCGTCATATGGGTGACCACGCGCTTTATGGGAATGACCAGCAGCCGCCGCACGGCGATGAACAGCAACAGCGCCGTCATGATCGAGATGATCGCCGACAGGGCAAGGATGCGCAGCCCGTAGTCGATCATCGCCTTGCGCAGGGGCGCGGTCTCGGTGGTGACCTCGATCAGCAACCCCGCATCATTGACCGGGTTGCCGATGACGCGGATGACACGGTTCTTGGCGTCGAGTAGCTGCGCCACCGCGTCGCGGATCAACGTCAGCGGGTCGGCGTGGCGCAGATCATAGGTGGCCGCGACCGGCTGCGGAATGGGCGAGGACAGCACCAGCTGACGCACGGCATCGCGGCGCAGCACGACGTTGAGAACCCCGGCATTGGCCAGCAGTTCCTTTTCGAGACTGTCGGAGACCATGCCATGGTTGGCCAGGAGCGCCAGCGAGGCGATCTGGGCGCGTTCCAGCCGCAGCAGAAGGTAATCTTCCCTGAAACGCGCGATGGAGGGCACGAAGATCAACACCTCGGCCAGCATGACGAACAGAGTCGTCAACAGCAGGAAGCGGCCGGAAAGACTGTTGAGAAACATGCCGTTGCCTTCGTGGCGGTTTCGGGGGCGGGTTCAGGGAATGAGGCGCTGCACAAGGCCCACCCCGCGCTTGACCAAAGGATTATCAAAGAGTTTCGGGGAAAAATAGGCACCCGCCGCCCGTTTGCAAAGCTCCGCCCGCGTCGGATAGGGCAGAACCGTGGCCGCGAGAGCGCCGAGCTTCAGCCGTTGCGCGAAAATGACGGCCCAGGGCGCGATCATCTCGCCCGCGCTGTCGCCGACGATCCCCACCCCGACCGCGCGGCCGCGCACGGCAAGAAGCTTGATCGCCCCGTCGGTGCGGGCCTCGGCGCGGGCGCGGTCGTTTTCGGTCATGGGCAGGTGGACGACCGTCAGCCTTTCGCCGTACCGGGCGCGCGCCTCCGCCTCCGTCAGACCGATCTGGGCAAGCTCGGGGTCGGTATAGGTGACACGCGGGACATGATCGGTGCGCGCATGCGCCGGAAGCGCGAAGAGCATGCGGCGCAGCACCACCCCCGCCTGATAGCCCGCCAGATGGGTGAATTGCGCGCCCCCCGCCGCATCCCCCACCACCAGCACGCGTCGGTTGGTCGTGCGCAACCCCCGGTCCAGCAACAGGCGCCCCTCGCCATCGGTGGCGATGCCCGCGGCGTGCAGATCCAGCCCCCCGAGCGCGGGCCGGCGGCCGGTTGCAACCAGGAGATGGCTGCCCTCCAGCCGCTCGCCGCCGTCGAGGTCAAGTGCGATCGCGCCAGCCTCGCCCGAGGCGCGCAGGACCCGCGCGCCCTCGCGCAGCGTCACGCCTTCGTCCACGAGGCGCGCGCGCACGATGGCGGACAGATCGGGATCCTCGCGCGGCAACAGCCGCCCAGCCTCGACCACGGTCACCGGAACGCCGAGCCGCCGGTGGGCCTGAGCCATCTCCACCCCGATCGGGCCTCCACCCAGAATCAGCAGCTGCGCGGGCGGATCGCGCAGATCGAACAGGGTCTCGTTGGTCAGATAGGGCAGACCATCGAGCCCCTCGACCGGTGGAATCGCGGGGCGTGCGCCGGTGGCGATGACGAAGCGCCGCGCGCGCAGCGCGATCGCCTCGGCCTGACCGCATTCGACGCGCACGGCCCGCGGCCCGGTGAAACGCCCCCGCCCCCGGATCACGCGCACCCCCATCGCGGCGAAACGCTCGGCGCTGTCATGGGGGGCGATGGCTGCGATCGTCGCCGCGACATGCGCCATCGCCGCCGCGTAGTCCTCCGACAGGGGCGCCGCGCCGACCCCGGCCGGTCCGCTCCGCCTGGCCGCCGCCGCCCGCGCCGCAGCGAGCAGCGCCTTCGACGGCACGCAACCGGTATTCAGGCAGTCGCCGCCCATCCGTCCGGCCTCGATCAACGCGACGCGCGCGCCCATCTGCACCGCGCCCGCCGCCACCGACAACCCGCCCGAACCCGCACCGATGACACACAGGTCGAAGGTCTCCGGCCTCATTTCTCGCCCTCCGTTCCATCCCGGCCGCGCAGCAGAACGGGCAGGAGTGCCAGCACCGAAAGCACCGCCAGCGGCCCCAGCACGACCGGCTGGAAGATGATGCCGAGATCGGGCGCGCGCCCGCTGGCCACGACCGAATCCAGGCCCGCGCCCACCCATGTATAGGCCAGCGTTCCGGGAATGATGCCCAGGAAGGTCGTCACCACGAAGCGGCGCGTCGCGGTTCCGAACAATGCCGGCACGACATTCGCCACGAAGAACGGAACCAGCGGGATGAGCCTCATCAGAAACAGGAATGACAGCTCGTTGCGGCGCAATCCCGCGTGAAGGCGGCGCACCCTGCCCTGCGTCCGGGCAAGCCGCGCCTCGACGCGCGCGCCGACCCCGCGCCGCGCGGCAAGGAAGATCAGCCATGCTCCCGCGGTAGCGGCGCAGACATTCAGCAGCACGCCGGGGAAAAGGCCGAACATGAATCCCCCCGCCAGCGTCGCCACCGTCGCGCCCGGAAGCGACAGGGTGACAATCGCCACATAGGCCAGGATGAACAGCGCCACCGCCACGAGGTAGTTCCGATCACGGAAATCCACCAGCGCGTCGCGATGGAGCTTGAGCGATTCGAAGCTGATCACGTCGCGCAGCGTCAGCGCCGCAACGACAGCGACCAGCACAATCACGATCAGCGGCAGGCTGCGCAGCAGAAGATCACGCGAGGAGCCGTCCTTCATCCGCTGCATGTCCCCTGGCTGTTGCATCCCGGCGCTTCCGGCGAGACGCACGCTAGCCGAGCTTTGCCGCATGGGCAAACCGTCGCTTGACGGACCTGGCCGGCCAAAGTTGGCGATCGGGCAGAAAATCGGCCGGACGAATTGACTTGCCCGCCGCCACTGCGTAAAGGACGGGC
>JASBUM010000172.1 GCA_030147905.1 Acidimangrovimonas sp. | reverse complement strand
TCGGTGGGCGAGGCGATGGCGATCGGCCGCACCATCCACGAATCGCTGCAAAAGGCACTGGCGAGCCTGGAGACCGGCCTGTCCGGCTTCGACGAGATCGAGATCGAGGGCGCCGAGGATCCGCAATCGGGCAAGGCGGCGGTGATCAAGGCGATCTCGGCCCAGACACCGGACCGGCTGCGGCTGATCGCGCAGGCGATGCGCCACGGGCTTACGGATGACGAGATCAACCACGTCACTTCCTTTGACCCCTGGTTCCTGGCCCGGATCCGCGAAATCGTCGAGACCGAGGCGCAGATCCGCCGCGAGGGCCTGCCGCTGACAGCGGAGGGGATCCGCGCGCTCAAGACGATGGGCTTCACCGACGCGCGCCTTGCCCGGCTGACCGGCCGCGAGGAAGGCCAGATCCGGCGCGCCCGGCGCAATCTGGGCGTGCGCGCCGTGTTCAAGCGTATCGACACTTGCGCCGCCGAATTCGAGGCCCAGACGCCCTATATGTATTCCACCTACGAATCCCCCGCGATGGGCGAGGTCGAATGCGAATCGCGGCCCAGCGAGCGCAAGAAGGTGGTGATCCTCGGCGGCGGGCCGAACCGCATCGGCCAGGGGATCGAGTTCGACTATTGCTGCTGCCATGCCTGTTTCGCGCTGTCGGACGCGGGCTATGAGACGATCATGGTCAATTGCAACCCCGAGACCGTCTCGACCGATTACGACACTTCCGACCGGCTCTATTTCGAGCCGCTGACGCTCGAACATGTGCTGGAGATCCTCCATGTGGAGCAAGAGCGCGGCACGCTCCATGGCGTCATCGTCCAGTTCGGCGGCCAGACGCCGCTGAAACTGGCCAATGCGCTGGAAGCCGAGGGCATCCCGATCCTCGGCACCTCGCCCGACGCGATCGACCTCGCCGAAGACCGCGAGCGGTTCCAGAAATTGCTGCAAAAGCTCGGGCTGAACCAGCCCCGGAACGGCATGGCCCGCTCGCCCGAAGAGGCGAGCCGGATCGCAGCCGAGGTCGGCTATCCGCTGGTGATCCGGCCGTCCTACGTGCTTGGCGGCCGGGCGATGGAGATCGTGCGCGACGATGCCGGGCTTGAACGCTACATCCGCGAGGCGGTCCATGTCTCGGGGCGCAATCCGGTCCTGCTCGACAGCTATCTGACCAATGCGATCGAGGTCGATGTCGACGCCCTGTGCGACGGGAAGTCGGTCCATGTCGCGGGGATCATGGAACATATCGAAGAGGCCGGCGTTCATTCCGGCGACAGCGCCTGCTGCCTGCCGCCGCATTCGCTGAGCACCGAGATCGTCGCCGAACTCAAGCGCCAGGCCGAGGCGCTGGCGCTCGGCCTCCAGGTCGTCGGGCTGATGAACGTGCAGTTCGCGATCAAGGACGGCACGATCTACGTGCTCGAGGTCAACCCCCGCGCCAGCCGCACCGTTCCCTTCGTCGCCAAGGCCACCGACAGCGCGATCGCCTCGATCGCGGCGCGGATCATGGCCGGCGAGGGCCTGTCCGCCTTCCCGCAGCGTGCCCCCTACCCCGAGGGCGTCGGCCCCGACACGCCGCTGCCGCTCGCCGATCCGCTGACGCTCGCCGATCCGAAGAC
>JASBUM010000165.1 GCA_030147905.1 Acidimangrovimonas sp. | reverse complement strand
CTGCCCACCCCCGAGGAACGGCTCGCACTGTTCGAGACCGCCGCGCGCCTGTTTTCGTGGGACGGATACACCGCGATCGGCATCGATCATTTCGCCCGGCCCGGGGACAGTCTGGCACGTGCCGCGCGCGAGGGCCGGCTGCGCCGCAATTTCCAGGGCTATACCGATGATGCCGCCCCGGTGCTGATCGGGCTCGGCGCGTCGGCGATCTCGCGCATGCCCGGCGGCTACGCCCAGAACGCCGCCTCGACCTCGGCCTATATCGCGGCGGTGCGCGCCGGACATCTGGCGACCTGGCGCGGCCATGCCTTCACCGCCGAGGACCGGCTGCGCGGAAGGATCATCGAGGCGTTGATGTGCGACTTTCGCGCCGATGCCGACGGGATCGCGGCCGAATGCGGCATGCAGCCGGACGCGGTCGCGGCAATACTGGCGCAGCTGGACACGCGATTTCCGGACATGATGCAGCGCTGCGGCGCGGTCTGGACCGTCGCGCCCCACGCACACCCCCTGACGCGCGTGATCGCGCGTGCGGTCGACACCTATGACCTTTCGCGCACCGGGCACAGCACCGCGATCTGATGACCCCGCGCCCGGGCCGCGCCACCCCCTACGACAAGACGATCACGGCCGCCCCCGGTAGCCCGCGCCGATATGCGGAAGCCATTGACGTGCACGCCCCGCAGAGCCCGCCGCACCCCCGGGGACCGCCGCCGGGCGGCAGGGATCAGGCCTTGGTCCCGACGGTCCGCAGATTGAAGGCGGCGGCGATCAGCGCGCGTGTATATTCGCTTTGCGGTGCATCGAAGATCGCGTCACCGCTGCCGGCCTCGACCACATCGCCCTGACGCATCACCATCACCTGATGGGCGAGCGCCCGCACCACCCGCAGATCATGGCTGATGAACAGGTAGGCAAGCCCCCATTTGGCCTGAAGCGCGCGCAGCAATTCGACGATCTGGACCTGCACCGTCATGTCGAGCGCCGAGGTCGGCTCATCCAGAACCACCAGATTGGGCCGCAGGACCATGGCCCGGGCGATGGCGATGCGCTGGCGCTGCCCGCCAGAGAATTCATGCGGATAGCGGCCCATCATCGCCGGGTCGAGCCCGACCTCGGCGAGGATCTCGGCCACCGCCCGGTGTCGCTCGGCCGGGGTCATGCGCTCGTGCAGGCCCAGGCCTTCGGCCACGATCTGTTCCACTGTCATCCGCGGCGAGAGGCTGCCATAGGGGTCCTGGAACACGATCTGCATATCGGCGCGCACCGGCCGCATCTGGCGGAAGTTGAGCCCATGCAACTCGCGTCCGAGAAAGCTGACCGAACCTTGCGAGGAAATCAGCCGCATGATGGCAAGCGCGAGCGTGGTCTTGCCCGAGCCCGATTCACCGACGATGCCCAGCGTCTCGCCCGCGCGCAGGCGCAGCCCGGCCGCGTTCACCGCCTTTACATGGCCCACCGTGCGGCGCAGGAACCCGCGCTGAATCGGAAACCAGACCCGAAGGTCCTCGGTGCGCAGCACGTCCCCGGCCTCGGCCGCCACCGGATCGGGCCGCCCGGCGGGCTCGGCGGCGAGAAGCTTGCGCGTATAGGGATGCCGGGGATCGGCGAAGATCGCCGCCGTCGCCCCCTGTTCCACGATCCGCCCGGCCTGCATCACGCAGACCCGGTCGGCGATCTTGCGCACCACGCCCAGATCATGGGTGATGAACAGAAGGCTGAGCCCCTCTTCGCGTTTGAGATCGGCCAGCAGGTCGAGGATCTGGGCCTGTATCGTGACATCGAGCGCGGTCGTCGGCTCATCCGCGATCAGAAGTTGCGGCCCGTTGGCCAGTGCCATGGCGATCATCACACGCTGGCGCTGCCCGCCCGAGAGCTGATGCGGATAGGCGCCCAGCCGCGCCTCGGCGTCGCGGATGCCGACCCGGCCCAGAAGCTCGATCACCCGCGCCCGCGCCCGAGCGCCACGCAGCCCCTGATGCAGCGCGAGGCTTTCGGTGATCTGACGTTCGATCGTGTGGAGCGGGTTGAGCGAGGTCATCGGCTCCTGGAAGATGAAGCTGATGTCATTGCCGCGGATCGCGCGCAGCCGGTCCGCCGGGGCGCCCAGCATTTCCTGACCCTGGTAGCGGACCGAGCCCTCGACCAAGGCATTGTCGGGCAGCAGGGAGACGCTCGACAGCGCGGTGATCGACTTGCCCGAGCCGCTTTCGCCCACCAGCGCCACCGTCTCGCCCCGTCCGACGGTGAAGCCGACGCCGTGGACGGCATCGTGCAGCGCGCCGTCCTGACGGAAACGGATGCGCAGATCCGCGATCTCGAGAAGCGGCGCGTCACTCATTGGAAAGTCTTCCGCGGATCGAAGGCATCGCGCACACCCTCGAAGATGAAGACCAGCAGCGACAGCATCAGCGCGAAGGTGAAGAAGGCGGTGAAGCCGAGCCAGGGCGCCTGGAGGTTCTGCTTGGCCTGCAAGGTCAGCTCGCCCAGCGAGGGCGCCGAGGCCGGCATGCCGAAGCCAAGAAAATCCAAGGTCGCCAGGCTGCCGATGGCTCCGGTAACGATGAAGGGCAGGAAGGTCAGCGTCGCCACCATCGCATTGGGCAGGACATGGCGGAACATGATGACGCCGTTCGTCACGCCCAGCGCGCGGGCCGCCCGGACATATTCGAAGTTGCGCGCGCGCAGGAATTCGGCGCGCACGACATGCACGAGCGCGGTCCAGCCGAACAGCACCATCAGCACCACCAGCAGGCCGAAGCTCATCTGCCAGACGGCACCGACGATGATGATGACGTAGAGCATCGGGGTTGCGCCCCAGATCTCGATCAGGCGCTGGAAGATCAGGTCTATCCAGCCGCCGAAATAGCCCTGGACCGCGCCCGCCGCGACCCCCAGGACCGAACTGAACAGGCTTACTATCAACGCAAAGCCCACCGACATGCGAAAGCCGTAGATGACCCGCGCCAGCACGTCGCGGGCGGTATCGTCGGTGCCGAGCCAGTGATGGGCATCGGGTGCCGAGGGTGCCGCACCCTTGATATCGTTGACGGTGTTGTAGGAATAGGGAATGAGCGGCCAGAGGATCCATCCCTTCTGGATCTTGTGGCCGTCGATCATGCCCGTCCGGGCCTCGGCCCGGATCTTTTCCGGGGTATCGAAACACCCCTGATTGCCGCCCGAGACGATCAGGCATTGCACCACGGGGTCGCGATAGACGGCTTCGGTGGCGAAATCGCCGCCGAAATCCTTCTCGGAATAGAAATGCAGCACCGGGCTGTAGAAATGGCCCTTGTAGCGCACCAGCAACGGATGGTCGTTGGCGATGAAGCCGGCGAACAGCGACAGGACGAACAGCCCGGTGAAGATCACCAGCGACCAGTAGGCGCGGCGGTTGGCGCGGAAGTTGCGCCAGCGACGGCGGTTGAGCGGGGAAAGACGCATGCGCTCAGGTCTCCCGCGTCTCGAAGTCGATGCGCGGGTCGATCCAGACATACATCAGATCCGAAAGCAGACCGACCACCAGCCCGATCAGCGAGAAGACGAAGAGCGTGCCGAAGATCACCGGATAGTCGCGCGCCACCGCCGCCTCGTATCCCAGCCGCCCCAGACCGTTGAGCGAGAAGATCGTCTCGATGATCACCGAGCCGCCGAAGAAGATCGACACGAAAACGGCGGGAAAGCCCGCGATCACGATCAGCATCGCATTGCGGAAGACATGGCCGTAAAGCACGCGCTTCTCGCTCAAGCCCTTGGCGCGGGCGGTCATCACGTAATGCTTTTTGACCTCGTCGAGGAAGCTGTTCTTGGTCAGAAGCGTGAGCGTGGCGAAACCCGAGATCGTCGATGCCACCACCGGCAGCGTGATATGCCAGAAATAATCGCCGATCTTGCCCAGCAGGCTGAGCTGGCTCCAGTTGTCGCTGACCAGTCCGCGCAGCGGAAAGATCCGCCAGTAGGAGCCGCCGGCGAACAGGACCAGTAGCAGGATCGCGAACAGGAAGCCGGGTATCGCATAGCCCACGATGATCGCGCCCGAGGTCCATGTATCGAACCGCGTACCGTCCTTCACCGCCTTGCGGATGCCAAGCGGGATCGAGACCACATAGGCCAGCAGCGTCGACCACAGCCCCAGCGATATCGACACGGGAAGCCGCTGTTCGACCAGCTTCACCACCGAGGTGGACTGGAAATAGCTCTGCCCGAAATCGAGGTGGAGATAGTTCCACATCATGTCGAGGAACCGTTGCAGCGGCGGCTTGTCGAAGCCGAATTCCTTGTTGAGCTGCTTGATGAAATCGGGCGGCAGGCCACGCGCGCCCAGATACTGGCTGTTGTCCGAACCCTGGGCCGCCGCCGACTGGCCGCCCGTGTCGCCCGAGCCGGCGATATTCTGGAACACGTTTCCCTGGCCCTGGATTCGGGCGATGATCTGCTCCACCGGGCCGCCCGGTACGAACTGGGTCAGGGTGAAATTCAGCACCATGATTCCCAGAAGCGTCGGGATCATCAGAAGGATCCGCCGCAGGATGTAGCCGCCCATGCCCGCCCCTATCGCCGCAAGAGCCCGCGTGCTTTCAGTGCCGCGGCCTTCTTCGCGTCATACCACCAGAAATCGAGCTGGCCCAGCGCATAGGGCGGCAGCGTCTTCGGATGGTCGTACATGTCGTAATAGGCGACCGTGTACTTGTTCTTGTACCATTGCGGGATCCAGAACCGTTCGGCCCGCAGCACCCGGTCGAGAGCGTGGACCGCCGTGACCATCTGCGCGCGCGACTGCGCCTTGAGAACGTCCTCGATCAGCGCATCGACCGCCGGGCTCTTCAGCCCCATGACGTTGAACACCGAGATATCGGCGGTCTTAGAGCCGAAATACTGCTGCAGCCCCGAAGCGGGGTAGTAGTTCATCGGGAATTGCGTGGTGATGATGTCGAAATCATAGGACGGGTTGCGCACCCGGTTGGCATATTGCGCGCTGTCGACATCGGTCAGCCGGGCCTCGATCCCCAGCGCCTTGAGGTTGTTGACGAAGGGCAGGATCACGCGGTCGAAGGTGGGGCTGTCATTGAGGAAATCGACCCGCAACGGCTCGCCCTTGGCGTTGCGGCGGATGCCGCGGGCGTCCACCTTCCAGCCCGCCGCATCCAGAAGCGCCGAGGCGCGGCGCAGGTTGCGCCTGTCGAGCTGCCGCGACCCCGAGACGGGCGCCATGACCGCATCGCCCGTAAGCACGCCCTTGGGCAGTTCGTCCTTCAACGGCTCGAGCAGTTTCAGTTCGGCGGCCGAGGGCTTCCCGGTCGCTGCCAGATCGCTGTTCTCCCAGAACGAATTGACCCGCGCATAAAGACCGTAGAACAGCTTGGCGTTCGACCAGTTGAAGTTGAACATCAGCCCGATCGCCTCGCGCACCCGGGGATCGCGGAACTTGGCGCGGCGCAGGTTGAAGACAAAGCTCTGACCCGTCGCGATATTGCCGTCGGGCAGTTCGACCTTCTTGATCGCCCCGTCCTTCACCGCCGGGAAATCGTAGCCCGTCGCCCACAGAAGCGAGGATGCCTCGTCGCGGAAGGTGTAGCTGCCGCCCTTGAACCCCTGGAAGGCCGAATTGTAATCGGCGTAATATTCGACCCGGATCCGGTCGAAATTGAACCGCCCGATGTTGATCGGCAGATCGCGGCCCCAGTAATCGGGGTTGCGCTTGTAGACGATGCGTTGTCCGGCCGAGAGGTGGTCGAGCACATAGGGCCCCGACCCCACCAGCGGCTTGAGCCCGGTGGCATCGAAGGCGACCCCGCGTTTCTCGAATGCCGCCTTGGAAAAGATCGGCAGGCCGCCCACCGTCGCCGGCAGATCGCGGGTCGGGAAACCGGGCCGGAAGGTGAACTTGATCTTCTCGGGGCCCAGCACCTCGACGCGTTCGACCTGCTGGGCGAGGATCGCGCGGAAATCCGGCAGGCCCTGTTTGAGCAACAGGTCATAGGAAAACGCCACATCCTCGGCGCGCAGCGGCGTGCCGTCGGAGAACCTCGCCTCGGGGCGCAGCGTGAAGATCACCCAGGACCGGTCCTTGGGATAGGTGATCGTCTTGCAGATCAGGCAATATTGCGCGCCGCGTTCATCGGCGACGCCGGTCAGCAGGCTTTCGTAGAGCATGGTCGAAAGCCGTCCGGCCTGCCCCTTCAGGACATAGGGGTTCATGCTGTCGAAACTGCCGGGCGCCCAGACCGAGATCTCGCCCCCCTTGGGGGCATCGGGATTGACGTAGTCCAGATGCTTTAAATCGGACGGATATTTCAGCTCGCCGAAGGGTGAGATCCCGTAGGATGTAGTGACGCCACCGCCCGCCCCGTCAGCCGCCGCGCCCTTCGGACCGGCCGATGCCGGGCCGGTGGCAGCGCCCGGAGGCGAGGACATGGGCGTGGACGCGGCACCCTTCGAACCGGCGGGCGGCGTCGTTGCCGTGGCGCCCGGCGCGGCCGTGGCCTGCGCGCCCGCAGGCGGCGAGGTCAGAGCCATCGGCACCACCAGCAGGAGCGCGGCCAGCACCGCAAGCCCCCCTCGGCGTCGCGCCCCGGTCCGAGCCGGAACCATCACATGATCCGCGGCGGGCGCGACACGCGATCCGCGATACCCCGCGCGGCGACATGCCAGGGCCGTGGTCGTCGCTGCGTCATGGGGGGCATGGTGCATGTCATTGTCCTTCCTCGCCGATGCCGATGGCCTGACGAATGCATGCCCGGCCTCGCCAAGGCTAGAGGCTGCCACCCCGTCAATTCAAGTTGAGAATGCGTGAGCGGGCTCGTGCCATGCCCTTCGGCCCGTCGCGCGCGCGTCCCATGCATGACTGCGCGTCCCGAGCATGGCAATGACCGAAGAACCGCTGGAACCGGAAACGACAAGATCCGGGCCACGATACCCGGGGAAATCACGGCGCTTGGAAATCACGGCGCTTGGAAATCGTGCCCCGTGAAGGCCGTGCCGGACAGGCGGCGCATCGCGGCGCGGCCCGGCCGCCCCGGCCAAGGGACCCGCCCGTTATCTCGACCGGGCCGATCCCTTACTTGATCGTCTCGAGATAGGCGATCAGATCGGCGCGGTCCTGCACGCCGGGAATGCCGGCAAAGCCCATCTTGGTGCCCGGCGCGAATTCCGACGGCTTCCGGAGCCAGTGGTCAAGCTGCTCGGGCGTCCAGTCGCCGGTATGCTTCTTCAGCGCATCGGAATAGTTGAAATCGGTGAGCGAGGCGATCTTGCGCCCGACCACACCGTTGAGATGCGGCCCGGTCGCGTTCTTGTTGTCGATCCGGTGGCAGGCCTTGCACTTGTTGAAGATCCGCGCGCCCTTCTTCACATCGGCCTGGGCCAGCGCGGTCTTGAAATCGGGGCCCGCAGGGGCCGCACCGCCCCCCTGGCCGGTATCGGCACTGGCGACCTGGATCGTGTAGGACTGCTTGGTGACCTCGTGGCCGCCATAAATGAGCTCTCCCGCCCAGTTCACCAGCAGGAAGACCAGCAACGCACCGCAGAAGGCGCCAACGATCTTGGTCATGGTCATCGTGTCGAACATATCCGTCCCCGGGGCAATTCAACGTCCTGGAAAATCTACAGGCTTCCTCTCGCGCATTTCAAGGTATAGTTACCGCGACCAATCGCCCTGCCTCTGGGCCTGAAAGACGAAGGATGTCAGGATGAGCGGTCGCATCGCATTCCAGGGCGAACCCGGCGCCTATTCCCACATGGCCTGCCGCACCGCCCGGCCCGACCTCGAGCCGGTGCCCTGCCGGACCTTCGAGGATGCGATCGAACTGGTGCGCAGCGGCGATTGCGACCTTGCAATGCTGCCGGTGGAGAATTCGACCTACGGCCGCGTGGCCGACATCCACACCCTGCTGCCGGACTCCGGGCTTCATATCGTCGACGAGGCTTTCGTGCGGGTTCACATCAACCTGCTTGCCCGTCCGGGCACCCGCCTTGAAGCGGTGACTGCGGCAATGAGCCACACCGTCCTGCTGGGTCAATGCCGCGGGTTCCTGCATGCCCACGGCATCCGTGCCGTGACCGGGGCCGACACCGCGGGCTCGGCGCTCCATGTCGCGAGCAGCGAGGAGCCGGGGCTTGCGGCGCTGGCGTCCGAGCTTGCCGCCGAGATCTACGGGCTGGAGATCCTCGCCCGCGAAATCGAGGACCACGCCAACAACACCACCCGCTTTCTGGTGATGGCACGGCAGATGGATCGCAGCCGCCGCGGCCGCGACACGATGATGACGACCTTCACCTTCCGGGTGCGCAACATCCCGGCCGCGCTGTACAAGGCGCTGGGCGGCTTCGCGACCAACGGGGTGAACATGACCAAGCTCGAAAGCTACATGGTCGGCGGCTCCTTCACCGCGACCCAGTTCTATGCCGACGTCGAGGGGCACCCCGAGGATCACAACCTCAAGCTCGCGCTCGAGGAACTGGCCTATTTCACCACCCAGCTCGATATCCTGGGCGTCTACCCCGCCGATCCCAGCCGGCGCTGAAACCGTCCACACCGGAGCGGGTCGTGCCGCCATCAGGGCGCTGCGACCGCCGCGCAGCGTGGCTGACGCGACAATTCGCCCCTGCCCGCAGCCGAAAACCTTGCGTCGGGCGTCTCCCGCAGCGTGCAAGCCTGCCCTAAGCTGCACCCCGACGAAAGGGACGAGCCGCGGAAAGGGAGAGCGCATGGCCCATAGGATATTGTTGTGGGCGACCGCCGGGTTGCTGGCGGGCGGCGTGGCGGCGACGGTCTGGCGCGCAACGCAACCCACGGGGATGGATTCCCGCCAGCTGCGGCCGCCCAACCTGTCGCAGATCCCGCAGGGTGCCCCGATCGTGAAGGTGTCGATGCCCGTCGCCTTCACGCGCGAGGCGGCGCTGGGCCGCGGTATCTTCGAGGCGAATTGCGCCGCCTGCCATGGCGTCGATGCGGGCGGGCGCAACGGCAAGGGGCCACCGCTGGTGCATCCCTATTACGAACCCGGCCACCACGCGGATATCGCGGTGCTCTTCGCCGTGCGAAACGGGGTACGGGCCCATCATTGGCCCTTCGGCAACATGCCCGCCGTCGATGGACTGACCGAGACCGATATCGGGGCCGTCACCGCCTATATCCGCACGGTCCAACGCGCCAACGGCATCGAATAGGCGCGGCTGCCCCGCCGGACGGTCCGGCGGGCTTGCGAACCGGGGCGCCCGCGCCCTCCGCGCTCAGCGCGCCGCGTCGATCACCTCGAACCGGTCGACGTCGACCATGCCGTGATCGGTGATCTTCAGATGCGGGATCACCGGCAGGGCGAGGAAGGCCAACTGCAGGAACGGCTCTTCGAGCTCTACCCCCAGCGCGCGCGCGGCGGCGCGCAGATCACGCAAGGCCGCCTCGACCGCCTCGAAGGGCTCGAGGCTCATCAACCCGGCCACCGGCAGCGCCAGTTCGGCCCGCACCGCGCCACCCTCGGCGACGACGAAGCCGCCCTCGATCTCGGCCAGCCGGTTGGCGGCCAGCGCCATATCGGCGTAATCGGTGCCGACAACTGCGATATTGTGATGGTCATGACAAACGGTCGAGGCGATGGCGCCGCGCTTGAGCGCGAAGCCGCGCACGAAGCCGGTCGCGACATTGCCGTTGACACCATGGCGTTCGATCACCGCGATCTTGGCCAGATCGCGGGCCGGATCGGGGCGTTTGTCGCCGCCTTCGGGCGCGATCGTCTCGGTCAGGTGTTCGGTAAGGATCTTGCCGGGCAGAATGCCGATCACGGGGGTCTCGGCGCGATTGCCCTTGGTGCGGAAATCCGCAGCCACAAGGCGCCGCGCCCTGACCGAGCGGCGCGCGACCGGGGGGATGATCCGGCGCGCGGCGAACGCCGCCCGATCGACCAGCCGGCCACCGCAGATCACCGCGCTGGCGCGGCAGCTTTCGAGACTGTCGATCACCGCGATATCGGCGCGTTTGCCCGGCGCGATCAAACCGCGATCCTTCAGCCCGAACGCCTCCGCCGCCGACAGCGAGGCGGCGCGGTAAACCGCCAGCGGCGGCGCGCCAAGCGCGATCGCGGTGCGGATCATGTAATCGAGATGGCCATGCTCGGCGATATCGAGCGGATTGCGATCGTCGGTGCAAAAACAGATATAGGGCGAATGACGTTCGGTGATGATCCCGGCCAGCGCATGCAGGTCCTTGGAAACCGAGCCTTCGCGGATCAGGACCCGCATTCCCTTGCGCAGCTTCTCCATCGCCTCGGCCGCGCTGGTGGCTTCATGCTCGGTGCGGATGCCGGCAGCGATATAGGCGTTCAGATCGCGCCCCGACAAAAGCGGGCAATGGCCGTCGATATGGCGCCCGGCAAAGGCGCGCAGCTTGGCCATGGCGCCCGGATCGCGGTGGATGACGCCGGGGTAATTCATGAATTCGGCCAGCCCGATGACGCGGGGATGATCGGCCAGCGGCACGAGATCGGCAGCCTCGAGCCGGGCGCCGGTGGTTTCCATATGGGTCGAGGGCACGCAGGACGATAGCTGCACCCGGATATCCATCACCGTCTCGGCGCTGGCCTCCAGAAAGTAATGGATCCCCTCTAGCCCGGCGACATTGGCGATCTCATGCGGATCGCAGATCGCGGTGGTGACCCCGCGCGGGGTCACGCAGCGGTCGAATTCATAGGGCGTGACGGCCGAGCTTTCGATATGCAGATGGGTGTCGATGAAACCGGGCACCATGATCGCGCCGTCCGCGTCGATTTCGCGTGCGGCCTGATATCCGTTCTCGAAGACCCCGACGATCATCTCGCCGGCGATGGCGACATCGCTTGGCACCAGTTCGCCGGTGATCAGGTCGAAGATCCGGCCGCCGCGGATCAGCAGATCGGCCGGCGTCTCGCCGCGGGCCTGGGCTATGCGTGTCTCAAGATCGTCCGCCATGGTCACATCCTTCGCTTGCCGGGTCACAAGACCCGATCCGTCGGCCTGGGTCCAGTATCCTGCCCGCCCTTGCACCCGCTGCACGAACATGTATCACCGTTGGGAAATCCGCCGCGGCCGCTCCACGAGGCCGCCCGATGCCCCCGAAGCAGGACCAAGCATGCAGCCGCTGCGCGGTATCGCGATGAAGATCGCCTCGGTGACATTGTTCACCGTGATGGCCGCCTGCATCAAGGCCGTGTCGGGCCGCGTGCCGCCGGGTGAGGCGGTCTTCTTCCGTTCGGCCTTTGCCATGCCGGTGATCCTGATCTGGCTTTTCTGGCGGCGTGAACTGGGGGCGGGGTTGCGGATGAACTCGCCGCGCGGGCATTTGCTGCGCGGGCTATTGGGCGCCAGCGGCATGGGGCTTATGTTCACCGGGCTTGGGCTGCTGCCGCTGCCCGAGGTGACCGCGATCGGTTATGCCGCGCCCCTGCTGACGGTCGTGTTCGCCGCGGTTCTTCTGGGCGAACAGGTGCGATTGTTCCGCATCTCGGCGGTACTGGCCGGGCTCGTCGGCGTTCTGATCGTGCTGGCACCGAACCTCGGGGCCGGGGCAGGCCGGGGCGCCACCATGGGTGCCGTCGCGCTCTTGGCGGCAGCTGTGTTCGCGGCCCTCGCCCAGGTCTGGGTGCGCCATCTGGTGCAAAGCGAGAAGGTTTCGGCGATCGTCTTCTATTTTTCGCTCACCGGGTCGGTACTGGCGCTGGCGACAACGCCGTTTGGCTGGGTCCTGCCCAGCCCGCGCGAGGCGGCGCTGTTGATCGGCGCCGGGCTGATCGGCGGCACCGGGCAGATCTTTCTGACCTCGAGCTACCGCCACGCCGATGCCTCGCTGATCGCGCCGTTCGAATATGCCTCGATGATCCTGTCGCTGCTGATCGGCTACGCGGTCTTCGCCGAAGTGCCGACGTTGCAGATGCTGGCCGGCGCGGCGCTGGTGGTCGCGGCCGGGATCGCGATCATCTGGCGCGAGCGGCGCCTGGGCCTTGAGCGGACACGCCCGCGCCGGGCAATGACGCCACCGGGTCCCTAGCGTGGCGCCCGCCCGGTCAGGCGGCGATCGGTCAGGCGGCCATCTCCTCGGGTTTCTTGGCGCCCGTCATGAAGGCCACCGCATCGGACATGGAATGTTCCTTCGGATCGATCACGCACAGCCTGCGTCCCAGCCGGTGGACATGGATCCGGTCCGCGACCTCGAACACATGGGGCATGTTGTGGCTGATCAGCACGATCGGCAGGCCCCGGCGCTTGACGTCGAGGATCAACTCCAGCACCCGGCGGCTTTCCTTCACGCCCAGCGCCGCCGTGGGCTCGTCCATGATCACCACGCGCGAGCCGAAGGCGGCGGCGCGCGCCACCGCCACGCCCTGACGCTGCCCCCCCGAAAGGGTCTCCACCGCCTGCCCGATGTTCTGGATCGTCATCAGCCCCAGTTCGTTGAGCTTGTCGCGCGCCTGACGCTCCATCTCGGCGTGATCGAGCTTGCGCAGCAGCCGGCCAAGAAGGCCCGGCTTGCGCAATTCGCGCCCCAGGAACATGTTGTCGGCGATCGACAGCGCGGGCGAGAGCGCGAGGTTCTGATAGACCGTCTCGATACCGGCCTCGCGAGCCTCGAGCGGCGAGGCGAAGCGCAGCTCGCGCCCCTCGAGCGCGATCGTGCCCTCATCGGGCTGGACCGCGCCCGAAAGCGCCTTGATGAGCGTCGACTTGCCGGCGCCGTTGTCGCCGATCACCGCGAGGATCTCGCCCGGGAAAAGGTCGAAATCGCAATGGTCGAGCGCGGTGACGCGGCCATAGCGCTTGACCAGGCCGCGCGCCTTGAGAATGGGTTCCATCACGCCGATACCTTTCTGATCCATTGATCCACCGCCACCGCCGCGATGATCAGCGCGCCGATCAGCAGATAGGTCCATTGCGGGTTGGTGCCATACATCCCGAGCCCGAGCGTGAAGACAC
>JASBUM010000163.1 GCA_030147905.1 Acidimangrovimonas sp. | reverse complement strand
GACCGATCTGATCGCAATGCCGGTGGAACCGCGCGGCGCCATGCGGCCGCCGCGCGCGCCCTAGCCCAGCGCCGCCGAACAGCGCCCGCAGGTGCCGGGGTGTTTGTGCCCGCCGACATCGGGCAGGATCTTCCAGCAGCGTTGGCATTTCTCGCCCTAGGCGCGCTCGAACACGACGCCGACGCCCGGCACTTCGGGCAGACGAAACGCCTCGTTCGGCATCGGATCAGCGCTTGGCGCGATATCCGAGGTGATGCACAGATCGGCGAAATCCACCCGCTTGAGCAGGGCCAGCACTTCGGCATCGGCGACATGGACCACCGGCGCCGCCTCAAGGCTTGCGCCGATCACCTTGGCGCTGCGCTGCACTTCCAGCGCGGCCGTCACCACCCGCCGCACCTGCCGGATCTGCGCCCATTTCTCGGCCAGCGCCGGATCACGCCACGCCGCCGGGGTCTCGGGCATGTCCTGAAGATGGACCGAGCCTTCGTCCGCGGGATAACGGGCCAGCCAGACGTCTTCCATCGTGAAGACGAGGATCGGCGCGAGCCAGGTCACCAGCCGGTGAAAGAGCAGATCGAGCACGGTCCGCGCCGCGCGCCGGCGCGGGCTGTCGGCGGCGTCGCAATACAGCGCGTCCTTGCGCACGTCGAAATACAGGGTCGAAAGATCGACGGTGCAGAACTGGAACAATTTCTGGAACACGCCCTGGAAATCGAAGGCGGCATAGCCCGCGCGCACCTCGCCATCCAGCTCCGCCAGACGGTGCAGCACCCAGCGCTCCAGTTCCGGCATCGCCTCGGGGGCCACGCGTTCGGCCGGCTCGAACCCGGCGAGATTGCCGAGGATGAAGCGCAGCGAATTGCGCAGGCGGCGGTAACTGTCGGCCGTGCCCTTGAGGATCTCGGGGCCGATGCGTTGATCGGCGGTATAATCGCTTTGCGCCACCCACAGCCGCAGGATATCGGCGCCATATTGCTTGATGACCTGTTCGGGCAGGATCGTATTGCCGAGCGATTTGGACATTTTCATGCCCTTCTCGTCGAGCGTGAAGCCATGGGTCACCACGTTGCGATAGGGCGCGCGCCCCTTGGTGCCGCAGGCCTGCAAAAGCGAGGAATGGAACCAGCCGCGGTGCTGGTCGGTGCCTTCCATATAGACATCGGCAATGCCGTCGGCGGCTCCATCCGCGCGGTCGCGCAGCACGAAGGCATGGGTCGAGCCCGAATCGAACCACACGTCGAGCACGTCGAAGACCTGCGTATAGGCGTCCGGGTCGACGATGCCGTCGAGCACGCGCGCCTTGAAGTCCGGGTCATACCAGATATCGGCGCCCTCTTCCTCAAAGGCGGCGACGATCCGGGCGTTCACCCGCTCGTCGCGCAACAGGTAATCGGGATCCGTCGGCAGCGCGCCCTGCCTGGTGAAACAGGTCAGCGGCACGCCCCAGGCGCGCTGGCGCGACAGCACCCAATCGGGGCGGTTCTCGATCATGCTGTGCAGCCGGTTGCGCCCCGAACGCGGGGTTAAGCGCACCAATTCGTCGATCGAGGTCAGGGCGCGGGCGCGGATCGTCTCGCCATATTTCCCCATACCGTCGTCTAGCTTGGCGTCGATCGCGGCGAACCATTGCGGCGTGTTGCGATAGATCACCGGCGCTTTCGAGCGCCAGGAATGGGGATAGGAATGCTTGATCCGGCCGCGCGCCAGAAGGCCGCCCGCCTCGGCCAGCTTGTCGATGACGGCGGCATTGGCGTCGCCCTCCTTGCCGTTCGGCTTAAGGATCATCTTGCCACCGAAGAAGGGCAGATCGGGCCGGAAGCTGCCGTCGTCCATCACGTTATAGGTGATGACCTGATCGAGCATGCCGAGATCGCGGTAAAGTTCGTATTCCTCCATCCCGTGGCTGGGCGCGCAATGGACGAAGCCGGTGCCCTCGGTATCGGTGACGAAATCGGCGGCGCGGAAATCGCGCAGATCGTCCCATTCACCGTTCGCGCCTTCGGTGCCGGCCAGCGGGTGGGTGAGCGCGAGCCCCGCCAGCTCATCGGCCGTCACATCGCGCAGCCGCCGATACATCCCCTCGTCGAGCCGCGCCCGCGCCATCTCATCGGCGGCGAGATTGTCGGCCAGGATGTAGCGATCGCCGATCCGCGCCCAGCATTGTTCGGGCCGGCCGGTGACCTCGTA
>JASBUM010000145.1 GCA_030147905.1 Acidimangrovimonas sp. | reverse complement strand
TGTTCCTGACCAATTTCGCCTCGAAGGTCACGCTCATCCACCGCCGCGACAGCTTGCGGGCCGAGAAGATCCTGCAAGAACGCCTGTTCAAGAACCCGAAGGTCGCCTTCCTGTGGGACCACGTGGTCGAATCGATCGAGGGCACCGACGAGCCGCTGGGCGTCACGGGCGTGCGGGCGCGTCACGTCGTGACCGGCGCGATCACCGAGGTGCCCTGTGCCGGCTTCTTCGTCGCCATCGGGCATGCGCCGGCTTCGGAGCTGGTCAGGGATCAACTGGAATTGCACCACGGCGGCTATGTCCGGGTCGAGCCGGGATCGACCCGGACATCGATCCCGGGCGTCTTCGCCGCCGGCGATCTGACCGACCATCTCTACCGTCAGGCGGTGACCTCGGCCGGCATGGGCTGCATGGCCGCGCTGGACGCCGAACGCTGGCTGGCCGAGCAAGATGGCTGATGCCGGCGCCGCGCCGACGCCGCGCGACAGGGCGTTGGAACGCGGCAGGTGGATGAACGTGACGGGCAAATGAACGTGACGGGCGAATGAAATTTCGCCCGGCGGATCGTTTCACGATTGCGCCCGGTGCCGATCGGTCCATCCTACCCCGGCTTGGCTGATATGGGAGGGAACGGATGCGTTGGCGCGGTCTTCACCATGTCGAGTTTTCGGTGCTCGATTACGAATCCTCGATCGCCTTTTACGATCGGATGTTCGGCTGGCTCGGCTATAAAAGCTTCTGGACGCTCGATATCGGCTATCGCTCGACCTATTACATGGCGCGGTTTCCGGTGCCGCACAGCTATATCGGCTTTCAGCCGGCGCGCACGGGGACCAAGCTTGACCATGCCGCCCGCGCCACCGGGGTGCATCACGTCGCGCTGTGGGCCCGCAACCGCGCCGAAATCGACGCCTTTCACCGCGATTTCCTGAAAGCCGAAGGGATCACGGCGAGCGACCCGCCACAAGAATATTCGGTTTATGCGCCAGGCTATTATGCGGTTTTCTTCGACGATCCTGTCAACGGCATTCACTGGGAATTGGCACATCTGCCGCGCCTGCCCTCGCCGGCGGCTTTGCGCCGCTTCCGCCGCGCGGTGAAGGCCGAGGAGGCGCACCATCCCGAATGGGACGGCCCGGCCGTGCAAATGGCGATGCGCGCCCTGCCCGGCCGCGCACGCTGAGCGGGCGCCTTCTGCCGGGCCGAGCCGCGTGGACAGAATTCCACCCTACCGGCGGTGGCGACGACCTGGTTCCCCGGCGGGCACCGGCCGCGGCATTTCTTCCGTTTTGGCGACAAATGCCCCGCCTTGGCTTGAATTTCGTCCCATTTCGACGCTAAGCCGCCTTGGCGGGCGCGGTGCAGCGGCCGCGTCATCCGCTGTTCACGGGGCCATTGCCGTCATGTCATTGTCCAATCTCGCGCCGATACCCGAGCTTTTCGTCTCTTATGAATCGGCGCAGAAGCTGAAGGCCGAAGCCGGCGATCTGCCGTCGTGGGATCTGACGCTGCGCCAAAGCTGCGATCTCGAATTGCTGATGAACGGCGGGTTCCATCCGCTCAAGGGTTTCATGACCGAGGCCGATTACGACGGCGTCGTCGAGAACATGCGCCTCGCCACCGGCGATCTGTGGCCGATGCCGATCACCCTCGACGTCAGCGAAACCTTCGCCGACGCGGTCGAGCCGGGCCAGGATATCGCCCTGCGCGACGCCGAGGGCGTGATCCTCGCGATCCTTTCGGTCACCGACAAATGGCGCCCGGACAAGACGCGCGAGGCCAAGGGTGTCTTCGGCGCCGACGACCGCGCCCATCCCTCGGTGCGCTATCTGCATGAGAAAGCGGGGCCGGTCTATCTGGGCGGGCCGATCACCGGCATCCAGCCGCCCGTGCATTACGATTTCAAGGCCCGCCGCGACACGCCGAACGAATTGCGCGCCCTGTTTCGCAAGCTCGGCTGGCGCCGCGTCGTCGCCTTCCAGACCCGCAATCCGCTTCATCGCGCGCATCAGGAGCTGACCTTCCGCGCCGCCCGCGAGGCACAGGCGAACCTGTTGATCCATCCGGTCGTGGGCATGACCAAGCCCGGCGATATCGACCATTTCACCCGCGTGCGCTGCTACGAGGCGGTGCTTGACCAATATCCCTCGGCGACGACGACGCTGAGCCTTCTGAACCTCGCCATGCGCATGGCCGGCCCGCG
>JASBUM010000141.1 GCA_030147905.1 Acidimangrovimonas sp. | reverse complement strand
AACAGCACCGCCGCCTCCTCGGGGCGGATCGGTATCTCGCGTGTCAAGGCTTCGGTCATCGTTCGTCCCCCGGTTGATCCGCCCAATCGCGGCGATTTCCGATCGTAACCCGTATTGTAATGAAATCAATATTCATGCTATTTGGCTTTCATTCATTACAAACGCGACGTCAGATCGCGACTTGACCACAGGGAGACCGCCGCCGTGACCGCGCCCGCCGCGCCTGTTTTGCATGTCTCGGATCTGAGCAAGAGCTTCGGCGGTGTCCGGGCGCTTGATCAGTTCGGGCTGACGCTCGCAGCGGGCGAGCTGGTGGGTCTGATCGGCCCGAACGGTTCGGGCAAGACGACGGCCTTCAACCTGCTCACCGGGGTCGTGCGGCCAAGCGCGGGCAGCATTCGCCTGCACGGGCGGGAAGTGGCCGGCAATCCGCCGGAAAGAAATGCCGCGCTGGGTATGGCGCGGACCTTCCAGAACATCCGCCTGTTTCGCGACCTGCCGGTGCGCGACAACGTCGCCGTCGGGCTGCACCTGCGGCGCGGCGCGGGCTTCTGGGCCACGGTGCTGCAACTGACGCGGGCCGCACGGGCGGAACGCGCGATCGAGCAGCGCACGATGGAGATCCTCGAGCGGCTGGGCCTGACGGCCCGGGCGGAGGAGCCGGTGCGCAACCTGCCCTATGGCGAGCAGCGCAAGGTCGAGTTTGCGCGGGCGCTGGCCAGCGCGCCGAGCCTTCTGCTGCTGGACGAGCCGACGGCCGGGATGAACCCGCAGGAGACCCACGACCTGGGCCTGACCATCCGCCGGCTGCATGACGAGATGGGCCTGACGACGCTGCTGGTCGAGCATGACATGAAGATGGTCATGGGAATCTGCGACCGCGTGGTGGTGGTCAACCAGGGCCGCGTGCTGGCCGGCGGGGCGCCGGCCGAGGTGCAGCGCGACCCCCGCGTGATCGAGGCCTATCTCGGCCGCCGGAGAAAGGGCGCCCATGCTGTGGCTTGAGGATCTTCACGTCCGCCGGGCGGGCACCCATGCGCTGCGCGGCATCAGCCTCGAGGTCGCGCCGGGCGAGATCGTCGCGCTGATCGGTGCCAACGGGGCGGGCAAGACGACCACGCTGGCGGCCATCTCCGGCCTGTTGCGGCCGGAATCGGGGCAGATCCGGTTTCAGCCCGACGCGGGCGGCGCGGTGCTCGATCTGGCGCGGATTCCGGCGGAGGCGATCGTGCGGGCCGGCATTTCGCACTGCCCCGAGGGGCGGCAGGTCTTCGCCGCGCTGAGCGTTCGCGAAAACCTGCGCATCGGGGCCTATCTGCGCCGTGACCGCGCCGCCGTCGCACGCGATGCGGCCGGGATCGAGGAACAGTTTCCCATCCTGCGCGCGCGCGCCGGCGTCGCGGGCGACAAGCTGTCGGGCGGCGAGCAGATGATGCTGGTCATCGGACGCGCGCTGATGAGCCGGCCGCGGCTGCTGCTGCTGGATGAGCCGTCGCTCGGGCTGGCGCCGCAACTCGTCGATCAGGTCTTCGACGTGCTCGAGCGCCTGCGCGCGGAGGGCATGACGATCCTGCTTGTCGAACAGAATGCCGCGATGGCGCTGGAGATCGCCGACCGGGCCTATGTGATCGACGCCGGCGCCATCGTCCTCGAGGGGACCGGCGCCGCGCTTGCCGCCGATCCGGAAGTTCGGCGCGCCTATCTGGGAGCCGCATGATGACCGCAGCCTACGTGATCTCGCAACTCGTGAACGGGTTGATCCTCGGCAGCATGTATGCCCTGATCGCGATCGGTTTCTCGATGATCTACGGCATCGTGCGGCTGATCAATTTCGCCCATGGCGACATCTTCGCCATCGGCGCCTTCGCCACGCTTGCCGGCGTCGGCGCCCTCGGCCTGCCGTTTCCGGTCGCGGCGGTCGCGGTTCTGGGGGTCGGCGCGCTGGTCGGCGTGGTGATCGAGCGGATCGCCTTCCGGCCGATGCGCGGGGCGCCGCAGGTGACGGGCTTCATCGCCTCGCTCGCGGTGGCGATCTTCATCGAGAATCTCGCGGTGCTGACCATATCGGCGCAGCCGCGCACCTTCCGCGTCCCCGACTACCTGAACCTGCTGCTGCCCATCGGCGGGCTTTCGCTGCGCGTGATCGATATCGTGATCGTCGTCCTCGCGATCGTGCTGATGAGCGCGCTGGTGCTTTTCGTGCGCCACACCCGTACCGGCGTGGCGATGCGCGCCACGGCCGAGAACTACGATGTCGCGCGGCTGATGGGGATCAACATCAACCGGATGATCGCGCTTGCTTTCGCCATCGGCAGCGGGCTGGCCGCCATCGGTGGGCTGATGTGGGGCAGCAAATACGGCCAGATCGCCCCGTTCATGGGGTTGCTGCCGGGGCTCAAGGCCTTCGTCGCGGCGGTGATCGGCGGCGTCGGCTCGATCACCGGGGCGATGCTGGGCGGATTTGTCCTCGGACTGGCCGAGGTGCTGTTCGTGGGCCTTCTGCCGCCGGAATACTCGGGCTACCGCAACGCCTTCGTCTTCGGCGCGCTGATCGTGGTGTTGCTGGCGATGCCCAACGGCATCCTCGGCAAGAGCACGGAGACCCGGGCATGAGTGGCCCGCTTTCCCTGATGCGCGCGATCCTCATCGCGGCCGCGGGCTGGCTGATCCTGCTGGCGGCGACGCGGGGGCTGGACCGCTACACGCTGACGATCATCGGCTTTGTCGGGATCAACATCATGCTGGTGGTCAGCCTCAACATCACCAACGGCTTTCTCGGGCTGTTCTCGCTTGGCCATCCGGCCTTCATGATGCTCGGCGGCTACCTGACGGCGATTCTGGTGATGACGCCCGCGCGCAAGGCGGTGATGCTGAAATCGCTGCCGCCGTTTCTGGCCGAACAGCACTGGGCGTTCCTGCCTGCGCTTGTCCTCGGGGGATCCTTCGCGGCGCTCGTCGCGGTGATCGTCGGCTATCCGGTGCTGCGGCTGCGCGGCCATTATCTGGCGGTCGCGACGCTTGGGCTGATCTTCATCGTCCAAAGCTTCGCGGTGAACCTGTCGGGGCTCACGCGCGGGGCGCTGGGGATCAGCGGCCTGCCGGCGCTGACCGACCTGTCCTGGGTCTATCTCTTCGTTGCGCTGACGGTCTACGTCAGCTGGCGGCTCAAGCATTCCTCGCTCGGCCGGGCGATGCTGGCCATCCGCGAAAACGAGCTGGCCGCCGCCTGCCTGGGGATACCGGTCGCGCGGACCCGCATCCTCGGCTTTGCGCTGGGGGCGTTCTTCGCCGGGATCGCCGGCGGGCTCTGGGTGCATCTGGTCACGCTGATCAGCCCGCAATCCTTCACCTTCATGACCGCTTTCCAGCTTGTCGTGATGGTCGTCCTTGGCGGAACCGGCAGCATCACGGGCGCCATCCTTGCCGCCGCCGCCATGACCGTCGCGACCGAGGCGCTGCGCCCGGTCGAGGAGGCCGCGGGCCTCTTCGGCGCCAGCCAGATGATCATCGCGCTGTCGGTCCTTCTGGTGCTGATCTTCCGCCCGTCCGGTCTGTTCGGATCGGCCGAACCTCGCCTTCCGGCATTCACGCGCCGATGGCGGCGCAAATCCCGCTCACCGACGAACACCTGAAGCAAAGGAGACGATCATGGCCACCTGGAACATGAAATTGGCTGCCCTTGCAGCCGGTCTGACACTGGCCCTTGCGGGGCCCGCCGCGGCGAAGGAGCCGATCGAGATCGCGGCGCTCTACAACATCAGCAGCGGCGGTCTGGCGTCGCTCGACGGCCCCTCGCTGAACGGCGTCAAGCTCAAGGCCAAGATGATCAACGACGCCGGCGGCTTGCTGGGCGGCCGCATGATCAAGATCATCGCCATCGATACCAAGAACGACACCCGCGAAACCGCGACCGCGGCGCAACGGGCGGTGGCGATCAAGGGGCTGACCGCCGGGATCGGCCAAAGCGACACGACCTTCGCCCTGGCGGCGGGGCCGCTGTTCCAGACCGCCGGCATTCCCTTCGTGACATCGGGGGCCACCTCGCCCGACCTGCCCGCCATGGTGGGAAGCGAGATGTTCCTTGTCCCCTTCGGCGATGACGTCCAGGCCCATGCGATGGCCGAATATGCCTACAAGAAGCTCGGCCTGCGCAATGTCGCGGTCTGGACCGACAAGGCGATGGATTACACCACCGGCCTGTCGAAATATTTCACCGAGCGGTTCAAGGCCCTGGGCGGCAAGATCGCGATCCAGGACGTCTACATGACCAGCGATCAGGACTTCTCGGCGCTGGTCGCGCGCCTGCAGGGAAAATCGGGGGTCGACGGGATCTTCGCATCCTCCGGTCCCGATACCGCGGGCATCATCGTCAAGCAGATCCGCGAGGCCGGGATCAAGCTGCCGATCATGGCCGGGGACGGCTTCGACACCGATCTTCTGACCTCGGTGCCGGGGCCGAAGCTGGCCACCAACATCTACTTCACCACCCATGCCTATGTGGGCGTCGAGACCGGCCCGGCCAAGGCGTTTCGCGCGGCCTATACCAAGGAATACGGCCACCCGCCCGAGAACGCCTTCGCCGCGCTCGGCTTTGACGCGATGGGCCTGGTGGCCGATGCGATCAAGCGCGCCGGCTCGGCCGATCCCAAGGCGGTGACCACGGCGCTGGCCGACACCACCAATTACGCCGATGCGGTGACCGGCGCGATCGCCTATCCCAAGGGCAGCCGGGTCCCCCGCAAGCCTGTCGCGATCATGCATGTGGTCGACGGCAAGGTCGCGCTCGACAGCACCGTGACGCCGAGCAACTAGGCGCTATCGAACGGGTCCCGGCCGCGCGCCGGCCGGGACCGATCCCAGATGAAGGTTGGACCCCGTGCCCGATCCCGACAAGCTTCTGAGCGCTTCGGACCCGGCCCCTTTCGGGGTCGAGAATCCCGACGGCGCCTCCCCGATCCTGTTCGTCTCGGACCATGCCGGGCGCGCGATTCCCGCCAAACTCGGCACGCTCGGCCTGGGCGAGGACGAGCTGTCGCGGCACATCGGCTATGATATCGGCATCTACGAGGTCACCCGCCGTCTCGCGCATGTGCTGGATGCGACCTATATCTTCCAGCCCTATTCGCGCCTGGTGATCGATTGCAATCGCCGCCCCGGCAGCCCGCAATCGGTGATGGCGCGCAGCGATGGCACGATGGTGCCGGGCAATCTCGATCTTTCCGCAGCCCAGATCGCGGCCCGCGTGAACGAGATCTTCTGGCCATATCAGCGCCGGATCGAGGCCGAGATCGCACGCCGGGCGGCCTCGGGGCGCCCCGGCGTGATCGTCGCCATGCACAGCTGCACCGACCGGCTGCGCGCAGGCGGCGAGCCGCGCCCATGGCAGATCAGCGTCATCGCCTATTCCGAATGGCGCTTTGCGACGCCTCTGATCGCGATGCTGCGCGCCGAACCTTCGCTTTGCGTCGGCGTGAACCAGCCCTATACCGTCGACATGCAATCCGACTACACCGTTCCGGTTCATGCCGAGGGCAACCGCATCCCCTATGCCGAGATCGAGATCCGTCAGGATCTGATAGGCGAGGAAGCCGGCCAACAGGCCTGGGCCGAGCGGCTTGAGCGTCTCTTTCCCGCGGCGGTGCGGCTGTCGGCGGTTACGGAGGCGTGAGCGGACATGGCGACGGGGACAGAGACCGGCGAGGAGGGCGCTCAGCCCGCGCCGTCCATCCAGGACCGGGTGCGGCGGGAGCTGGCAGCGTTCACCGAGGCCGAGCGCCGGGTCGCGCATGCGCTGCTGGGCGAATATCCGACCGCCGGTCTGGAAACCGTGGCGCGCTTCGCCCGTCGCGCGCAAACCAGCGGCCCCACGATCCTGCGATTCATCGCGCGTCTGGGATTCGAAAGCTATGCCGATTTTCAGGCCGCCCTGCGCGAAGAGATACAGGTGCGCCTGCAGGGGCCGCTCGCACGCTACCGCTCACGCCAGGATGAGGGCGATGCGGGCGGGGCCTATGTGCCGGTGTCGCACGCGCTGCAAAAGAACATCGAGATCGCCGAGCACAATCTGCGCGAGGTTCTTGACGGGATCGTCACCCGCCTGTCCGATCCCGATCGTAGCGTGCTGTGCATCGGCGGACGTTTCAGCTGGACGGTCGCGGCCTATCTTCACCACTACCTGCGCGAGATCCGCTCATCCGTGCGGCTGGTGCGCGACAGCAGCGCCGCCTGGGCGGATTATCTGCTTGAAATCCGGCCCGGCGACGTCGTGGTCGTCTTCGATTTCCGCCGCTATCAGCGCGACATCCAGGACTTCGCGCGGGCCGCCGCGGCACAGCAGGCCGAGATCATCCTCGTCACCGATATCTGGTATTCCCCGATCGCGGCCATCGCGCAGCTGGTCGTGCCCTGTCCGGTACGCATCCCAAGCGCCTTCGACAGCGGCGTCACCGGGCTGGCGGTGGTGGAGATCATCACGGCCGCGCTGGTCGACCGGCTCGATGAGGGCGCGCGGGACCGCATCGCAAGGCTGGAACAATTGCGCAAGCCCTTCAACCTCGGATCCTGACCCCCGCCACCGGAGCCCCGCCATGCTGCACGACCCCCTGACGATGTTTTGCTATTGCGACCTGTCTGGCCAGCTGCGCGGCAAGGGCATTCCGAGCCGGCAGGAGGACCGCCGGCTGCAACGCGGTATCGGCTGGACGCCCAACAACATCATGTTCACCGCGCTCGGCTCGATCGCGCCCGGCGGCTGGGGTTCCCACGGCGACGTCCTGCTGATGCCCGATCCCGAAACCGGCGTCACGGTGGATTTCGAAGACGGATCGCCGGCGGAACGCTTCTACCTCTGCGATGTGCGCAACACCGATGGCAGCGCCTGGGATTGCTGCCCGCGCAGCCTGCTCAAGGCCGCGATCGACGCGCTTGAACAGGCGGCCGGCGTCGTCGTGCGGGCAACCTTCGAGCATGAATTCATCTATTCCGGCGCCAATCCCCGCGCGGCCGATTGCTATGCGCTGGACGCGATCCGCCGGCATGGCGCCTTCGGCGAGGTCCTCCTCGGCGCGCTGGACAGCGCCGGGATCGAGGTCGACAGCTACCTGCCGGAATTCGCCCCCGGCCAGTTCGAGGTCACGGTGCCGCCCGTTGACGCGCTGAAGGCCTGCGACACGGCGCTGGTGCTGCGCGCGCTGGCGCGTGCCACGGCGCATCGGCTGGGCCATGATGTCAGCTTCTCGCCGCGCGTGGCCGCCGACGGGCTGGGTTCGGGCGTTCACATCCATTTCAGCCTGTGGGACCGCGACGGCCGGCCGCTGAGCCACGATCCCGACGGCCCCGCCGGAGTGAGCGCGCTCGCCGGTCGGTTCCTGGCCGGGGTCGCGCGCAACATGCCGGCGCTTTGCGCCTTCACCGCGCCCTCGCCGGTGTCCTATCTGCGGCTGGTGCCGCATGCCTGGACCGGCGTGTGGTCGAATATCGGGCTGCGCGACCGCGAGGCGGGTCTGCGCATCTGCCCGACCTTCGGCGCAGCCGAGGATGTCGCGCGGCAGTTCAACTTCGAATATCGTGCCGCCGACGCGACGGCCAACCCCTACCTGCAGCTTGCGCTGATCCTGTACGCGGGGCTTGCCGGCATTCGCGACGACTTGCCGATGCCGCGCCCGACGATCTAGGAAGACCCCGAAACGATGAGCGCCGCCGAGCGCGAGGCGCGCGGCATCCTGCGCCTGCCCGGCAGCATGGCGGCGGCGCTCGAGGCGCTGCGCGGCGACCCGGTGGTGCAGGGCTTCCTGCCGCCTGCGTTGCTGCGCGCCTATCTGGACAACAAGGCCTGCGAATGGCGCGAAAGCCGCGACTGGAGCGCAGAGGAAACGTGCCGGCGCTATGCCGAGATCTACTGACATGCGCGGCTGTTGTGGGCCCGCAAGGGGAGGGGGCGAAGATGGGCAAGCTTGACGGCAGGGTCGCCATCGTCACCGGCGCTGCCGCCGGGCTTGGCCGCGCGATCGCGCGTGTCTATGCCGCGGAAGGCGCCGCGGTGGCCGCGATCGACCGCAACCGCGCCGGCGTCGAGGCCCTGATCGACGAGATCGAGACGACCGGCCGCCCCGGCGTCGCGCTGGCGGCCGACGTGGGCGACGAAGCCGCGATCACCGCCGCGATCGACGAGGCCATGCGCCGGCTCGGCCCGCCGGATATCCTTGTCAATAACGCCGGCATCGTCGGCGTCGCGCCGCTCGAGACGATGACGCGGGCGGACTGGGACGAGATGCTGCGCATCGACCTGACCAGCGTCTTCCTGTGCAGCCGCGCGGTGCTGCCGGCGATGAAGGCGCGCGGCTACGGGCGGATCATCAACATCGCGTCGCAGATCGCCCACAAGGGTGCGCCGGGCATGACCCATTACGCCGCCGCCAAGGCCGGGATCCTGGGCTTTACCCGTTCGCTCGCCCATGAGGTCGCGCGCGAGGGCATCGCCGTCAACGCCATCTGTCCGGGGCCGATCGACACCGACATGCGCCTGCCGCCCGAATGGGCCGCGCGCAAGCAGGGGGAGCTGGTGCTTGGCCGGCAGGGGCGGGTCGAGGAGATCACCCCGACCGCGCTTCTCCTCGCTTGCGAGGAGGCGGGGTTTTATGTCGGGGTCAGCTTCAACCCCAATGGCGGGGATGTGATGATCTGACGCGTCGCGCGCCGCCGTGGCGCGGGCGGATGCAATCGGGCAGGAGGCCCCGGAATGGAAACGGATATTCTCGACCACAGCCTTGCGGCTATCGCGAGTCGCTTCGCGCAAGGCGAGGTCACGGCCGGCGCGATCTGCGACGCGGCCCTTGCGCGCCACCGGCCCGA
>JASBUM010000129.1 GCA_030147905.1 Acidimangrovimonas sp. | reverse complement strand
CGGCTGGGTCAGGAAGCTGAAAATCGGGTCGGCCCAGGCATAGGCCACCATCATGCCCACCGCGAAGGCAAGCACCGAACGGATGAGCCGGCCGCGCAGCTCCACCAGATGTTCCATCAGCGGGGCGCTGCTCTCGTCAATGTCGTCGGCGCTCATGCGTCACTCTTGGGGCTGTCGGATTGGGTCTGGGGCGTCGCGGCCGGCGCCGTTCCGTTCTGGGCGGAGTCGTTCTGGGCGGTGTCGTTCTGGGCGGTCCTGCGCGGTCTTGCGCGGGTCGCGGCCTTCGCCTTGCGCGGCTGGGTCGGCGACGCGGCACCGTTGGCACGCTGGCCCCGCGCGGCGCCCTCGTCGGCGCCTGCTGCGGCATCTTCGCCGACGCCGGTCACGGCAGCCGTCTTGCGCACCGTCGTCTTGCGTGCAGCTGTCTTGCGCGCTGCAGTGGATGACGCCGCGGTCTTCGTGGCTGATCCCATGGAATCCCCGGCTGCCTCCACCTCCACCACCGCCGATTTCGAGGATTTCGCAGCCGCCTTGCCGGATTTCCGGGCAGCAGTCGGCGCGGCCACGGTGGACCCGGCAGCCTCGGCATTGGTCGCGGCCTTCGCGGATCGGCTCGTCGCGGCCTTGCCGCGCCCGCTGGTCGCAGCGCTTGCCGATTTCGTGCCGGCCGCGCTCTTGCCCCCGGTGTTCTTGGCTCCGGTGCTCTTGCCGCCGCGCACGGGCTTCTCGCCCGCCGGCAGGGCGGCGGTCACGCCATCGCTTGCGCCATCGATCGCCGCGGTCTTGCGGCGGCGGGGCTTGCGGGCCGGCGTCGCGACACCCGAAGCGTCCGCAGCGGCCGGGCCGGCCTCTCGCGCCAGCGCCTGAAGCCGCAGATCCGCCGCCCGGGCCTCGGCCGCCTCCGTCTCGGACTTGCGGCGCGCGGCCAGCTCGGTCGTCGCGGGGCCATGCTCGGCACCGTGCTCGGCTCCGGCCGCCTCCGTCGCGCCCTCGGCGCCGTCCTTATCGCCCTCGCGCAGGCCGCGCTTGGTCGCATCCCAATTGTCGAATTTCGACGCGACCGAGCTTTTCACCTCGTCGAGCCCGAAATTGCGTGCGGAGGACAGCGTCTTGAGATTGTCGGCCACATCCTTGGCGCCGGCATCCTCTGCCGCATCCTCGATCGCGCGCTGAAAATCGCGCGCCATGGCCCGAGCCTTGGCGGTGAATTGCCCCAAGGCCCTGAACATCACCGGCAGATCCTTCGGCCCCACCACGATCAACGCGACGATGCCGATGACCAGAAGTTCCGACCACCCGATATCAAACATGGCGATTTCGCCCCGCTGGCTGCCCCGTCAACTGTCGCAGCCGCTCAGGCCTTGTCCTTCTCCGATTTCGGGGTCACGTCGCGGGCGTTGGCCTCGGCCGATTTCTCGACCTCCTTGGTCTCGTCCTGCATGCCCTTCTTGAAGGCCGTGATCCCCTTGCCGACTTCGCCCATCAGCGAGCTGACCTTGCCGCGCCCGAAGAGCACCAGCACGATCACCGCGATGAGCAGAAGACCGGGAAGGCCGATATCATTGAGCATTTCTTTCTCCCTAGAGGTGCCGCCGGGGGCCGGCGGCCTCGTTCAACTCACCCCCCATTTATTGCCTCGCGCCTTCAGTTCAAAGCCCCAATCGCGCGAGACCCGGGAAATTTGCGCGTCATGGCGACGCGGCAGGGTCACAAGGTTGCGTTTATCGCGCCCCCGTCGAGCAGGATGTTCTGCCCCACGATGAACCCCGCATGCCGCGAACAGAGAAAGGCGCAGGCGGCCCCGAATTCCGCCGGCGTTCCGTAGCGGCGCGCCGGGATCGTCGCCGCACGGCGGGTGCGCGCCGTCTCGATGTCGATGCCCTCGGCGCGGGCGACGCCCCCGTCGAGCGCGTCGGCACGGTCGGTCGCGTGGATACCCGGCAGCAGGTTGTTGATCGTCACCCCCGAAGGCGCGACCTGGCGCGCGGTCCCGGCGACGAAGCCGGTCAGACCCGTGCGCGCGGTGTTGGACAGCCCCAGCGCGGGAATCGGCGACTTGACCGACTGGCTGGTGATGTTCACCACCCGCCCCCAGCCGCGTTCCATCATCGCCGGCAGCAGCGCCTGCATCAGTGCGATCGGAGCCAGCATGTTGGCGTCGAGCGCTGCGATGAAGTCGTCGCGGCTCCAGTCGCTCCACATCCCGGGTGGCGGGCCGCCGGCATTGGTCACGAGGATGTCGACATCCGCAGCCACCTTCAGCACTGCCGCGCGCCCGGCCTCGGTGGTGATGTCGGCGGCAACCGTCTCGACCCCGACGCCATGCGCCGAACGGATCTCCGCCGCGGTCGCCTCCAGCGCCTCCGCCCCGCGCGCGTTCAGAACCAGATCCACCCCTGCCTCGGCCAGCGCCTCGGCGCAGCCGCGCCCCAGCCCCTTGGAGGAGGCGCAGACAAGCGCCCTCTTGCCCCGAATGCCCAGATCCATGGCCTCTGTCCTCTCCCTGTCGTCATTCCCTGCCTCCAGCGCTATCATCCCCGGCCCGGAAGGAAAAGCACCATTGAATTCGGGCCGCCCGCCCCCCCCCGGCGGCGCCTGGGGTCATGTTGGGCCGGGCCCGATCGGCGAATGCATCGGATCCGCCGCGTTTGCCCCCGCTGCCGGCCGATGCCTCGCCCGCGCCCCCGCCCGCGCCCAAGCACCCCCGCCCGCGCCCATCGGTTGCCCCTCGGTTGCCCATCGGTTGTCCGCCGGCGCCGGATTCGGCCCAAATCGCCATCGGTGCGCCCAAAGAATGCCGGTTTCGCGGGCTAGTTTGTGCGAATCGGCGGCATGTGACGCATGCGACCGAAGGTGTCGCCGAGGACGCTGGCGCAGACGCCGCGCGGCGGGCACAATGAAGCGAACGGACCGGAAGCGACAAGAACCGGAAGCAAAAATGGGCTTGGATCGAAAGGACGTTGCCTGATCGGCAGCGGGTCGGCGCGGCCAAGACAAGGCGCAGACCCCGCCAGGGCAACGGCACGGCCCGGACAGGACGACCATGGGGACCACGGACGAATTCGACCATGACGAAGGCCTTCGCGAGGCAGGGGTGCCGCCCGACTGCGTCTGCCATGCCTTCCCTGCCGCGGCGATGATGGGCGTCCATGGCGCCAATGCGGGCGAGCCGCTCAGCCCCGATGACGCGCTGTGCCCGGGCGACGTCTACCGTCTCGAACGCCATGTGCACGCACTCGATCTGCGCATTGCCGCCGCGCATGGCGGCGCACAGCTGATTGCGCCCGGCTCCTCCATCGGCCGGGCTGGCGACACGCTCTCGCTCGGCGCGCAACTCACGATGATGAGCCCCGAGGGCGACACCCTGGTGTTGCAACTGCTGCGCCACGATGCCCCCGGCGCCGGCCCGACCGCGCGCCATTACTTCGTGCCGCTCTCGCCGCTCGCCACCGGTCGCGACTATACCCTGCTCGAAGTCATGGCCGAGCCCTGCACCCCGCGACTGGCCGATCTGGTCTGCGTATCCTTCCTGCGCGGCACGACGATCTCGCTGGCCGACGGCCGGCAGGTGGCGATCGAATCCCTGCGCCCGGGCGACCGCGTCCTGACTAGGGATCACGGCCCGCAGCCCCTGCGCTGGATCGCCCGCGCCCGGCTGCGCGCCGATGGAACCTTCGCCCCCGTGGTGATCACCGCCGGCACGCTTGGCAACAACGGCGACCTCGTGCTGAGCCCCCATCACCGCGTCTTCCTCTATCATCGCGGCGGCAGCGGGCTCGACCACACGGCCGAGTTGCTGGTGCAGGCCAAGCATCTGGTCGACGGTACCCGCATCTTCCGCCGCCCCGGCGGCTATGCCGATTGCTACAGCCTGATCTTCGACCGCCACGAGATCGTCTATGCCGAGGGCATACCGGCCGAAAGCCTGCTGGTCAGCGAGGCGATGCTGTCGCGCCTTCCCGCCGCCCTCACCGACGAGCTGAAGGCGCGCTTTCCCGGCCTTTCGCAGCGTCAGCATTTCGGTACCGAGGCCGGCCGGCAGCTGTTGCGGGCGCTCGGACCGGTCGGTCTGTTCCGGGCGGGCTGACACCGGCCCGCCCACCCCTTCCCCGCGCCGAAGGGGCCGCGGCGCGCCGCGCTTGCCGGGCCGCCGGCGCTGGGCTATAGCGCGGCGCATGTCCGATGCCGCCAGCACCCCGCCCGCGAACCGTCCCGCCCTGCCGCCCGAGATCGCCCGGCGCAGGACCTTCGCGATCATCAGCCACCCCGACGCCGGCAAGACCACCCTGACCGAGAAGTTCCTGCTGTATGGTGGCGCCATCCAGATGGCCGGACAGGTCCGTGCCAAGGGCGAGGCCCGGCGCACGCGCTCGGACTTCATGAAGATGGAACAGGACCGCGGCATCTCGGTCTCGGCCTCGGCGATGTCCTTCGATTTCGACCGCTGGCGATTCAACCTCGTGGACACGCCCGGCCACTCGGACTTTTCCGAGGACACCTATCGCACGCTGACCGCCGTCGACGCCGCGATCATGGTCATCGACGGCGCGAAAGGCGTCGAAAGCCAGACCCGCAAGCTCTTCGAGGTCTGCCGCTTGCGCGACCTGCCGATCCTGACCTTCTGCAACAAGATGGACCGCGAAAGCCGCGACACCTTCGAGATCATCGACGAGATCCAGGAGAACCTGGCCATCGACGTGACGCCCGCGTCATGGCCGATCGGCGTGGGACGCGAGTTTCTGGGCTGCTACGACCTGCTGAACGACCGGCTGGAACTGATGGACCGGGCCGATCGCAACCGGGTGGCGGAATAGATCAAGATCGCCGGGCTGGACGATCCGCGGCTGGCCGATCACGTCCCCGCCCCGCAGCTTGCCCGCCTGCGCGAAGAGATCGAGATGGCGCGCGCGTTGCTGCCCGCCCTTGACCGCCAGAGCTTCCTCGAGGGGCATCTGACGCCGATCTGGTTCGGCTCGGCGATCAATTCCTTCGGGGTGAAGGAACTGATGGCAGGCATCGGGCGCTATGGCCCCGA
>JASBUM010000114.1 GCA_030147905.1 Acidimangrovimonas sp. | reverse complement strand
CGTTCGGTGGAGCGTGGCGCGGTGCTGTTCGTCTCGGCCGCCGCTGCGGCCTCGGACCTGCGCGGGCACCTGGGGTTGGCCAAGGATCTGGTGGCGGTTCAAGGCACGCGGGCGGTCGGCAAGGCGGATATGAAGCTCAACGACGCGATGCCGGAAATCGAGGTCAATCCCGAAACCTACGAGGTCCGTGCCGACGGAGAATTGCTTACCTGCGCGCCGGCGACCGAGCTGCCGATGGCGCAGCGGTACTTCCTCTACTGACGGCGGCAGGGCTGCTGACGGCGTTGCCGTGCGCACGGCGGCGGCGCGGGCTTTGTCCCTGGCGCAGGTCGGCCTTGCACAGCCTGCGCTTGTCCTGCGCGCGCAAGCGCCCAGGTTGATGGTGGGAGGAAACACCGGCCAAGGAGGTTTCCGATGCCAGTCATCACCATCGACGAAAGCCGCGCCCGGGTGCACCCCGCGCAAGTGCAGAGCGGTGTCGTGGCCGCCGGGGGCGACCCGGCGCAAGAGGCGCGTCTGCGCGACCGGCTCGACCAGTATTTCGCCGCCCAGGGGATGGGGTTCAACGCCTATCTCGAACGTCGCACACGGATGGAGCGTCTGCGCCATCTCGAATCGCTCAGCGATGCCGAGCTTGCAAGCCGGGGGCTTGCGCGCGGCGATATCCCCCGGCACGTTTTCCGCGACCTCTTCGATATCTAGCGATATCCAGCGCCCCGGCGTCCAATGCGCGTGTCCGGCGGTGCGGCAAGCCCTTGCCACCGGCGTTGCCATGCCGGGGCCAGGGCTTGCACAATGTATTCTTCCCGCCCACAGTGACCGGAAAGCCGGTATGCCCGGTCGCGCCGGCAGCGGCGCCCCGGGGTCGTCGCGCGGCGACGCCGGGCCGGGTGTGTTCGGCGCCGGAAACCCCGGCCCGGAAGGCGGGAGGCGGAACGGGATGACGGATGTGATGTTTCTGCGGCCGGTCGCGGCGCTGTCGCTGGCGGGCTTGGTGCTTGCGGGTTGTACCAATCCGCAAGCGGTGGCGCCGGTCGGCGTCCGCGTGGTCGGTGCCAACCAGGTCGCCGGTTGCAGCTATGTGATGAATTTCAGCGAAAAGCCCGCGCTCTACGGCGTTCTCGCCGCCGAGGCGCAGGCCTATGCCCGTCGCTCGATCTTGCAGGCTGCGGCGCGTGCAGGCGCGAATACGGTTGTCTTCGACCGGGTGGAGCCGGGCGCCATGGTGACCGAGATCAAGGCGACGGCATTTCGCTGCTGAATGCGGCAGCAACGGCGCCGCCGGGTTCCATGGCGGGCGTTTCGCGGCGACAGGAGGTGACGCGGCGGGACGGGTGGCCTAGGCAGAACGGGCGGGCATTGGTGTCGTCGGGGCGCGTGGGTTGACGGACGTGCGGGCGGCGTCGAAGGCCCACCACAGATGGTGTTCGGCGCTTGCCTGCGGCGCTTGCCTGCGGTGGTGCGGATGGGCGGTGCGAATGCCGGAATGGAGGCCGAAGCGATGAATGACAATACCCTTCCCCGCGTCCGGGAGATCCTGCGCGCCGGACATGGCCGCCCCATCGCGGGCGCGGTCGTTCTGGATTACGAGGCGCGGTTCGTGCGACGCAGGCGGTTGCAGATCAGCGATGGCGATTCGGTGATCGTCGATCTGCCCGAAGCGACCAGCATGGACGATGGCGATGCGTTGGTGCTCGATGACGGGCGGCTGATCGCGGTGGTCGCCGCGGCCGAGCCGGTGCTTGCCGTTCGGGGCGATCTGGCACGCCT
>JASBUM010000098.1 GCA_030147905.1 Acidimangrovimonas sp. | reverse complement strand
CCGTCCATCAGACCCGCAAGCCCCGGCTGAACCCAGGTCAGGACGAACTGACGCTTGGCGGCGCGATCCTCGTCGTCGCGATTCTCGTCGCTGAGGTTGTCCTCGGCCAGTTCCTGCGCGGTATCGGTATGGCCGGCCTCCGCCGCCGCCAGATCGCCCAGCAGCTTGCGGGTATCGGCATCCTTGGTGGAGGCGGCCGCCTGGCGGTAGAAGGCCTCGGCCTGACGTTCCATCCCCTCGGCTTCGTCGCGGATCTTCTCGATCGAGAGGTTCTCGACCAGCCAGACGGGCCGACGGGCGTAGAAGCCGGCCACATGTTCGCGCCGGATCAGCGGAATCACGTCACCGAAGCGGCTCTTGTGCAGGTCGATGAGCTGCTGGCGATGGCTGTCCTCTTCTTCCGCCATGCCATCGAAGATCTTGGCGGAAGCGGGGTAGTCGTCACGCAGGCGGTGGGCATATTGCCGGTAGATCTGCGCATCGTCCTCCTCGGAAGAGATGGCGAGCGCGAGGATCTCCTGCTCACTGAGCTCGGAGAACCGGCGGCGACTACTGACACCGGGGATCATCTGAAACCTCCTGAATTTAGAATGCTTCTAAACTATCATTGCCTCCGGGACGAGTTCAAGCCGCCGCGGTGATCCGGGCAACACCCCGCCAACGCTTGCTCCGGATGAACCGTACGGTTTATAGCTGTTTCAGGGAAGGGACGCGGGATGAATGACAACAATGCCAGCGTGAAACGTGGACGCAAGTTCGACCAGGTGCTTGAAGGCGCCCGAAAGGTCTTTCTGCGCGACGGCTTCGAAGGGGCAAGCGTCGATGACATCGCGCGCGAGGCCGGCGTATCGAAGGCCACATTGTACAGCTACTTTCCCGACAAGCGGCTTCTGTTTTCCGAGGTGACGCGCGCCGAATGCGCCCGGCAGGCCGAAAGCGGGGTGAAGCTTCTCGATCTAGACGCCCCCCCGCAAGAGGTCCTGACCGCCGCCGCGCGCCGCATCAGCGCGATCGCGACCTCGGAGTTCGGCCAGCGCATCTATCGGATCTGCGTCGCCGAATGCGACCGGTTCCCCGAACTGGGACGGGCATTCTACGAATCCGGTCCACTGCTGGTGCGCCAGCGGCTGGCGGAATATCTGCGTGCCGCGGTCGAGCGCGGCGAACTGGCGATCGACGACATCGACCTGGCCGCCGACCAGTTCGCCGAATTGTGCAAGGCCAACCTGCATGCGCGGGTGATCTTCGGCACCTCGACCCGCTGCCCCAGCCGCGACATCGAGCGCACCATCTGCGGCGCGGTCGAGATGTTCATGGCGCGCTACGGCACGACGAAGGCAATACGCCTGCCCGGCCGGCAGGAGAAGAAGGCCGCCGAGACCGCCGGCTGACACTGGCGCCGAGATTGGGGCCGACACTGGCGCCGACACGGGGCGTCGATCCCCGGCAGGCGCAGGCCCCGCAAGCCGTGCCGGCCCGACGCCCACGGCCCGCCGGGGCGGCAGGGCTCAGGCCAGATCGCGCACCAGAAGATGGTTGCCGCCGTCCTTCTTGACCTCGAACCGGCCGGTCTTCCTGATCAGATCCGACAATTTCGCGCTGCCGTAGGTACGGGCGTCGAATTCGGGATTGGCCTGGGTGATATACTGGCCGAGCTGGCCGAGCGAATACCATTCCTCGTCGTTGCCGATGGCCCGCATCGCCGCGATGATCAGCGGAATCGCCTTGGCCGGCTGCTCCTTTCGGCCGGCCGGTTCGGGCTTGGCGTCGGAATCGGGCGTATCCGCCGCCAACAGGTTCTCGACGAAGATGAACCGCTTGCAGGCGCGGCGGAAGGCTTCGGGCGTCTTCTGCTGGCCGATGCCGTAGACATCGAGCCCCTGTTCGCGGATCCGGCTGGCAAGGCGGGTGAAGTCGCTGTCGGAGGACACCAGAACGAATCCGTCGAAGCGCCCCGAATGCAGAAGGTCCATCGCATCGATCACCAGCGCGATGTCGCTGGCATTCTTGCCCACCGTGTTCATCGGCGAATGCTGCGGCACCAGCGCCATCGAGGCCAGCCGCTCCGACCAGCCCTTGAGGCCCGGACGCGAGAAATCGCCGTAGATGCGGCGTACCGATGCCTCGCCCAGGCTGGCGATTTCCTCGAAGATCGGCGCCGCCCATTGCGGCGACGAATTGTCTGCATCGATCAGAACCGCAAGCAGCGGCACCCCGGCACGCGCCATGGAATCATCCTTTCACTCGTAACGCCCGCTCCGCGGGCAACCGATATTGAAACCTAGAGGTGGCGATACATCACCAGCGCATCGACATAGCCCGCACCGGGATGGTTGAAAGCCCGCGGAAGGCGCCCCACCACCTGGAAGCCGTGACTTTCCCAGATCGCGATGGCCCGCAGGTTGGTGGCGACCACGAAATTGAACTGCATCGCCCGAAATCCCGCCGCCCGCGCGGCATTGAGCGCATGCGCCAGCATGGCCCGCGCCAGTCCGCGACCGCGGGCCTCGGGCGCGGTGACAAAGCCGCAATTGGCCACATGCGCCCCGCCCCCGCCCTGGTTCGCGGTGAGGAAATAGCTACCTTGCGCACTGCCGCCGGCTTCGGCGATATAGACCTTGTGCGGCGTCTCCAGCCAATAGGCCAGGCCCGTCTCGCGGTCGATGTCGCGCGCGATGCAATAGGTCTCGCCGGCGCGAAAGACGGGCTCCAGCATTGACCACAGCACATCCGAATCATCGGAACGGAACGGACGGATGCGGATCTCGTCACCGGTGGTGGTTTTCACGTCATCTCCTCCGATACCGATTTGAACACCGCGCGCGGGGGCGATCAATGCACGCGCGCGCGATCAGCCCGCAGGCCAGTGGTCTGGCGCCGCTGCCGCCGCAACGAAGACGTCCGACATCCTTGCCGCGGCATCAATAGACCACGACCGAGCGGATCGATTCGCCCGCGTGCATCAGATCGAACCCCTTGTTGATCTCATCAAGGGACAGCGTATGGGTGATCATCGGGTCGATCTCGATCTTGCCGTCCATGTACCAGTCGACGATCTTGGGCACGTCGGTGCGCCCGCGCGCGCCCCCGAAGGCCGTGCCCTTCCACACCCGCCCGGTGACCAGCTGGAACGGCCGCGTGGCGATCTCGGCCCCCGCCGGTGCCACGCCGATGATGATCGACTGACCCCAGCCGCGATGGGTGCATTCGAGCGCATCGCGCATCACCTTCACGTTCCCGGTGCAGTCGAAGGAATAATCGGCACCGCCGATCTGGTCGAAGGGCGTTTTGGTGAGATTGACGAGATAGGGCACCAGATCCGCGCCGATCTCGGTCGGGTTGACGAAATGGGTCATCCCGAAGCGTTCGCCCCAGGCCTTTTTCTCGTTGTTGAGATCGACGCCGATGATCATGTCGGCGCCGGCGAGCCGCAGCCCCTGGATCACGTTCAACCCGATCCCGCCGAGCCCGAAGACCACCGCCTTGGCCCCCACTTCGACCTTGGCGGTGTTGATCACCGCACCGATCCCCGTGGTCACGCCGCAGCCGATATAGCAGATCTTGTCGAAGGGCGCGTCCTCGCGCACCTTCGCGACCGCGATCTCGGGCAAAACGGTATGGTTGGCGAAGGTCGAGCAGCCCATGTAATGCAGGATCGGATCACCGTCGAGGGTCGAGAACCGGCTGCTTCCGTCGGGCATCAGCCCCTGGCCCTGGGTTGCGCGGATCGCGGTGCACAGGTTGGTCTTCTGGCTCAGGCACGACGGGCAGGCGCGGCATTCGGGCGTGTAAAGCGGGATGACGTGATCGCCCGGCTTGACCGAGGTCACGCCGGCGCCGACCTCGACCACCACGCCCGCGCCCTCATGGCCCAGGATGGCGGGAAAAAGCCCCTCTGGATCGGCGCCCGAGAGGGTGAATTCATCGGTATGGCAGATCCCGGTGGCACGGATCTCGACCAGAACCTCGCCTGCCTTGGGCCCGTCGAGATTGACCTCCGTCACCTCCAGCGGCTTGCCCGCCCCAAGTGCCACGGCTGCACGTGTACGCATCGGCCCCTCCTAGAACTTTCCGCGCAGACTGGGCCAAAGGCGGGGGGGATGCAACCGGGCTTCGCGCGCGGCGTCGACGCCTTGGCCACCGACGCGCCTGACGCGGTCCGCCCAAGCGCGACCGGCCAGATCCGGTGCGGGGCGCTCCGCCGACCCCGAGGCCCGGAAACGGCAAGACCCCCGCCTGGGGGGGCGGGGGCGCCGCGAAAGGACCCGGTGCCGCCACTGGGTGGGGGCTGATGACGACGGCACCGGGCAAGCCTTTCGCTATGCAGGCAATCTAGAAAACGATTCGGGCACAAATGCGGTGGCGACGCGGAACTTTCGCGGCGAAGCCGTTCGAAGTCTTGATTCGCACTGCCGTCGCAGGCAAGCTTGGCCGCATGACGGTCGAAACGCCGACACCGCTTCCCTCCGCCTTTCCTGCCGACCGCGTCAGCTTCGACCGGCGCGAGTTGGGTTCGATCCTGGGCCTTTACGGTCGCATGGTCGCGGCCGGAGAATGGCGCGACTACGGCATCTCCTGCCTGCGTGAACTGGCTGTCTTCTCGATCTTCCGGCGCACGGCCGAGACCCCGCTTTACCGGATCGAGAAGCGGCCGCGGCTGCGGCTGCGTCAGGGACAGTATTCGGTGGTCGCGATGGACGGGCGGATCCTGCGCCGCGGCCACGAACTGCCCCAGGTCCTGAGGGTTCTGGAGCCGAAGATGCTGCGCTCGGTCCCGTGAACCGCGACGGGCGGCGGCCCCCTGCACAGGCCCGGGCCCCGGCGAATGGTGCGCGGCACCATCCGAGCGGCGAGAAGCTCGCGGCTACAGCCTGCGGACTGCTACAGCCTGCGGATCTGTGTCACCGGGCCCTCGCCGGCTGCGATGATACGTTCGACCGCGGCATCGAAATCCTCATTGCTGACGGCCATCGCGTGGGCATTCGCATGCAGGATGCGGCCGCGATCGGCCATGAAGGCCACATGTCCTCGCCAGAAGAC
>JASBUM010000091.1 GCA_030147905.1 Acidimangrovimonas sp. | reverse complement strand
GCTTTCTGCCGAGCTTTTCGCCGGGCTTTGAAGCATTCCCAAATCGCTCCCATGTCGTATCACACGTCTCAAAGCGAAAAGGAGAGACTCCAATGCCCATGAAGACGCTTGCAGTTCTGTCGGCCTCGGCCATGCTTCTTTCCCCGATGGCGCAGGCCGCCACCGTCCAGGCCACCGTCGTGTCGAACGGCACCATCCTCGAGGGCCCCGGCACCCATTACACCGTCATCGGCAATACCTCGGCCAATACGCCGGTGGTGGTCGAGGGCTGCCTTCCTACCCATGACTGGTGCAAGATCAACGTCAACGGCGCGATCGGCTGGATCCCCGCCAGCGACGTTCAGGTGACCACCAGTTCGGGCGCAGTGGTGTTGTCGCAGCCAACCCAGCAGGTTCAGGTGAAGACGATCACCTTTGACAAGGCCAAGGCCGAGCAGCGTGGCCTTGGCGGTGGTGTCGCCGGTGCTGCGGTCGGTGCCGCGGTCGGCGGGCCGGTCGGTGCCGTGGTCGGCGCCGCGATCGGTGCGGCCGGTGGTGCCGCGACGGTGCAGCCGACCGAGAAGGTGACCACCTATGTCACGCAGAACCCGCTTCCGCCGGTGCAGCTGGGTACCACCGTTGCTGTCGGCACCGTCGTGCCCGACACGGTGACGCTGACCCCGGTGCCCGACAGCCAGTTCTCCTACATCTATGTCGACGGCCACCCGGTGCTGGTGAACAACCAGAACCGCACCGTGGTCGAGGTGATGCAGTAACGCCCTTCCCGGCGCTGCACGCCGAACCGACGGATGAAAATGCTACGGGCGGGCCCCAGGGGCCCGCCCGTTTCGTTTTACCGGCAGCGTCGCCGGGCGGGGCGGGGCGCGGCCGCTATGGCCCGGTGCGGGCCTCGTCCACCAACTGCTTCATCCCGTCGAGCGGCATGTAGCCGCGCAGCATCCGGTCCTTGACGACGAAGGTGGGCGTGCCGCTGATCTGCAGCGCGTCGCCAAGCGCCAGATTGTCGGCGATCACCTTGCTGACGTCGTCGGCCTTTGCCCGTTCCAGAAGTTTCTTCCCGTCCAGCCCGAAGCGCGCGGCCAGATGTTCGAGGAACGCCGGCGTGAAATCACCCCGTGCCGTCATCAGCGCATCATGGATCTTGCCATAGGCCTCGGGCCCGTCGGCAAGGAGCGCGGCGATGGCAAAGCGCGAGGCCAGTACCGATTGCGGTCCGAGAATGGGGAATTCCTTGACGATGTAGCGGATGTTCCCATCCGACCGGACCAGCGTGTTCACCTCCGGATAGGCCTTGCGGCAATAGGGACAGCGGTAATCCATGAACTCGACGATGGTGATGTCCCCCTTGGGGTTGCCGGCAGTCCATGATTTCGGATCGTGGAAGAGCGCGCCGGCATGGGCCGCGATACGCGCCGCGTCGCCGTGGGCCTGATCTTGCGCCTTCCTGGCATCGAGCGCCTGGATCGCCTGGACCAGCACCTCGGGGTGGCTGAGCAGATAGTCGCGGACCTGCGCGCCGAAGGCGTCCTTCTCGGCCGGCGTCAGGTTACCCAGATCAAGCGCCCGGGCGGGCGTGTTCAGTGCCGTGGCAAGCACGAGCCCGAGCACAAGGATCAGTTTCTTCATGCGGTTCCTCCGGGTTGGGCCACAGGACGGGCGGGCATTGCACCACGCGACGGGTGTCCCCGGCGCAGCCGCTGCCTGCGGCGCGCCTACCATCGCAGATTGTCCGGCTCTGACAAGTCCGTGAACGGGCGGATGTGCTGTGGCGCAGGGCCGCGGGGCGGGCCGGGCGTGGCGGCAGGGGCGCACCGGGGCAGGGCGAAACGCCTCTCCCCCCCCCGCGCGCGCGCCCCGGACGCGACGCCCCGGCCGCAGGACCGCCGCGCGGGGATTGACCTTGGCGGGGGGCGCTGAAAAGAAGGGGCGCCAGCCGGGAGAGAACCATGCGCCATTCGCGACGCGGAGCGGTCGAGCCATTCCTTGCCATGGATGTCATGGCACAGGCGCGCGCGGCCGAGGCCGCCGGCCGTCACATCATCCACATGGAGGTGGGGCAGCCCGGAACGCCCGCGCCGGCGGGCGCGCGCGCCGCCGTTGCCCGCGCGATGGAGGCCGGGCCGCTGGGCTATACCGTGGCGCTGGGCCTTCCCGCGCTGCGCGAGGCGATCGCCGCGCTTTATCGCGACTGGTACGGGGTCACGCTCGACCCGGCGCGAGTGATCGTGACGGCCGGGTCCTCGGCGGCCTTCCTGCTGAGCTTCACCGCGCTGTTCGAGGCCGGCGACCGCATCGGGCTGGGGGAGCCGGGCTATCCCTCCTACCGGCAGATCCTGCATGCGCTGTCGCTGCAGCCCGAGGGCATCGCGACGCGCGCCGAAGACCGCTACCAGCCGACGCCCGACGATCTGGCGGCGCGGCCCGGGCTGGCGGGGCTGATCGTGGCCTCGCCCGGCAATCCCTCGGGCACGATGCTCGACCGCGCGGCGCTTGCCGCCCTGATCGATCATTGCGCGGCGCGTGACGTGGCCTTCATCTCGGACGAGATCTATCACGGGCTGCATTACGAGGGCCGCGCGGTTTCGGCGCTGGAGATCTCGGATGATGTCTATGTCATCAACTCCTTCTCCAAGTATTTCTCCATGACGGGCTGGCGCGTGGGGTGGATGATTGTGCCGCCATCCCATGTCCGCCGGATCGAGCGTCTTGCCCAGCACATGTTCATCTGCCCGCCCCATGCCAGCCAGGTGGCGGCGCTTGCCGCGCTGGGCTGCCGGGAAGAACTGGAGGCCAATCACGCGGTCTATGCGGAGAACCGCCGCCTGATGCTGGCCGAGCTGCCGCGCGCGGGCCTCGATCGCAATGCACCGCCCGATGGGGCCTTCTACATCTACGCCGATGTCGGCCATCTGACCGACGACAGCCACGCGTTTGCCGCCGAGATCCTGCGCGAGGCCGGCGTCGCGCTTACACCGGGGCTAGATTTCGATCCCCATCGCGGCGCGCGCAGCTTGCGGCTCTCCTATGCGGGGCCGACGGCCGAGATCGCCGAGGGGCTGGAGCGGCTTCGCCTCTTCATGGCGCGGCGCGGCGGCGCGGGCGTGTGACGAGGCTTGCGCGCCGCGGCTACGGGGCCAGCCGAAGCCGGACCATTTGCGCAAGGCCTCCCATGGCGTAGGATCGCGGCGGGTTTGGCGCGGCCGGCCCGGACGGATGGCGAAAGGATGGCCGGCGAAACCGGCACGAGAGGCGGGCGGAGCATGACATTCCACGGGGCAGGCAAGCGGGGTGCGGGATCCTCCTGCCGGGTTCCGCCGGATCGGGCGCGGGCGGCGGGCATGGGGCGGCGCGGGGGCTTTCGCGGGTGGCGTGGCGCGGTGGGGCTGGCGCGCGGCGCCGCGGCCGCGCTTGCCCTTGTCGCCGCGGGGATCGCGCCGGC
>JASBUM010000043.1 GCA_030147905.1 Acidimangrovimonas sp. | reverse complement strand
GGCAGGAAGACCGAGTTCGGTATGCGCGACTGTACGTCGACGAAGGAATCCTCGGCGTAGCCGGACACGAAGATCACCCGCACCGCCGGACGCTGCTTGAGCGCCTCGCGCACCCAGCTCGGCCCGTCCATGCCCGGCATGATGACATCCGAGACGAAGACATCGACCGCCAGCTCGGGATCGGCAAGAAGATCGAGGGCGGCCTCGGCGCTCTCGGCCTCGATCACGGTATAGCCGCGAAGCCGCAGCGCGCGGGCCGCGAAGGCACGCACCGGGGCCTCGTCCTCGACCAGCAGGACCACACCGTCGCCCGGGCGCAGGGTGGCCGGGGCCACCGCCGCTTCCGCACTTCGTGACGCCGCCGTGCCGCCAGCGGGCCCGTCGGCGGCCGCACCGCCGGCAGAAACCCCTTCACCGGCACCTGCCACATCACCGGACCGGGCAGCCTCGACCGCGACCACACGCAGACGTCGCGCTTCGGGCAATTCGTGCTTGTGCGCCGGCAGATAGATCGAAAAGGTCGTGCCGGTGCCGACGATGCTGTCTACGAAGATGAATCCGCCCGATTGCTTGACGATCCCGTAGACCGTCGACAGCCCCAGCCCGGTGCCCTCCCCCGTGCGCTTGGTGGTGAAGAACGGCTCGAAGATCTTGCTCAGCCTCTCGGGCGGGATTCCGATACCCTCATCGCGCACCCGCATGATGACGTAGTCCCCCGCCGGGACCACCGCACGGTCGCGGCTTAGATCCTCGATGAGGCTGGCATTCTCCGTCTCCACCCAGATCACGCCGCCGCCCGGCATCGCGTCGCGGGCATTGACGACCAGATTCATCATCACCTGGTCGAGCTGACGACGATCGGCGCGTACCGGCCACAGGTTGTCGTCATAGCGGCGGCTGAGCGAAACCTTCTCGCCCACCAGGCGGTTGAGCAGATGCGTCAGGTCGCCCAGCGCCTCGCGCAGGTCGATCACTTCGGGCTTCATCGTCTGCTTGCGCGAGAAGGCGAGAAGCTGCCGCACCAGGCTTGCCGCCCGATTGGCATTCTGGTTGATCTGCACCAGATCCGCATAATCGGGATCGCCGTTCTCGTGTCGCAGCATCAGAAGGTCGCAATGGCCGGTGATCGCGGTCAGCAGGTTGTTGAAATCATGCGCGACCCCGCCGGCAAGCTGGCCGATCGCCTGCATCTTCTGGCTTTGCACCACCTGCGCCTCGAGCGTCTTCAGCTCGGTCGCGTCGCTCAGCACCGCAAGCACGCAGGGCCGCCCGTGATCGACGGCCCGACGCAGGGTGATCTGAAGGAAGCATTCCGGCTCCGCACGGGTGGCGCGCAGTACCTCGGGATGCCGGGGCGCACGGCCCGCAAGGACGTCGCCGATCCATTCGCCGACCGGGCGACCCAGTCCCTCGACCAGATCGGCGAAGGCAAGCGCCTCCCCCTCCTCGACGCAAAGAAGCTCCCGCGCGAGACGGTTGACCGCCGCGACCTCGCCGGTATTGCAGATCCGCGCCACCGCGACCGGAAGCTCGTCGAACGTATCGGCGACCGCGGCTGCCGCCGGCGGCTCGCGCAAGAGGTCGGGCAACAGGTAGATCTCGCGCCGGTCGCCAGCGCCTTCCATCTCGGCCACGAAGACACGGCTGGATCCGTCCCGGGTGGAAATCAGCGTCTCCTCCCCCGAACGGATCGGCAGATGGGGAAAGATCCTGTCCAGCGTCTTCGGCCGGCCGCCCAGCATCCGGCGCAAGGCCTCGTTCATGAACAGCACCGCACCCGCCTTGGACGCCACCAGCATCGGCAGGCTCAACCCCTCCGCCCCGCGTCCCGAGGCCCCGCGGTCAAGCATCTCCTCGAGCCGCCAGAGAAATTGCCCGCCCCCCACGCCGTGAACCGACAGTCGGGCGTGGCCACGCTGCGTCACGACATCCTCGCGGGCCGCGCCATCGTCGGCCGCCCGTGTCTGCAGGCGCAGCATCACCGCCGAGGGATTGACGAACAGATGCCGCATCGCGCGGATCAGGCTGGGTTCGCTTTCGGCGCTGAACCGCTTCAGCGCCGCGGCATTCTGATACAGGACATGGCCGTCGCCGTCGGCGATGAAGGTGGGCGCGGCATCATGCGCCACCATCTCGATCAACTGGTTGCGCTTGCGCCGCCTGGCCAGGCTGCGCAGAACGACCGCGCCGGCCATCAGCCCGGCGATCAGGACGAAGGCCGCCCCGACGGAGGCGAAGGCAAGCCGCACATGCAGCTCGCGCAACAGGAAGGCCACACCAAGCAGCGCCCCCGCAACCGCGAGCATCCACCACAAACGGGCCGACATGCTGGTCAGGGCGGCGCTGTCATGGGGGGCGCCCTGCCTTGCGGCGCTATCCTGTACGGGCGATGGCGCCGGATCGGGCACTGATACTCTCCACCAGAGATTCGCGTTCGCCGTCATTGCGCGGCAAAAGCCTTAAACCTCGATTAATGAAACCGATGCACCGACACCTTCTTGCCATGAATGGCGGCCCCGCGCCAAGCCCCTCCGGCCACCGCATCACCGCGCGCCCGCGCCCGCGGCCGCGTCAGGCTTCGGCGCCACGGCGGAACAGCGCGAGATAGAACCCGTCGCCGCCCTCAACCGGGGTCCAGCGGCGCTCGGCTCCGGGGGTGAAGGCGGGCTGGCGGCCGGCGAAGCGTCCCGCCTGCTGCTCATTCTCGACGTCGAGCAGCGAACAGGTCGCATAGGCAAGCCAGCCGCCCGGACCGACCAGCGCGGCCGCCTGATCGAGAATGCGTGCCTGGAGGGCGCACAGGGTCTCGAGCCGCGCCGGGTCGAGCAGCCACTTCGCCTCGGGGGAACGACGCCAGGCGCCACTGCCCGAGCAGGGTGCATCGACCAGCACCAGATCGAAGGGCGCAGCCCGCTCCGCCTCGCCCGGCGGCATGATCCGTATCGCCGCGCCCGCCCGTTCGGCACGCGGCGCCAGATCGGCCATCCGCCCGGCATCCGCGTCATGAGCGAAAAGCCCGAGCGGCATGCGCGCGGCCATCGCCAGGCTCTTGCCCCCGCCACCCGCGCAGAAATCCAGCACCTGCATGTCGGGCGCAAGCGGCAGCGCCGCCACCACCTGTTGCGAGGCAAGGTCCTGCAGCTCCACCAGCCCGTCGCGATAGCTTGCCCCCGTGCGCAGCCGTCGCGCACCGGCCGTCACGCGCAGCGCGGTCGGCAGCGCGCCGGCAGGCACCGCCGTGATGCCCTCCTCGGCCAGCCCGGCGATCGCCGCCTCGGGCGTGATGCGCGCCGCATTCACCCGCAGATAGACCGGCGCGCGCTGCCGCAGGGCCGCCATCACCGGCGCGAATTCCGCCGCCAGCGACCGGCGAAGCATCGGCGCAAGCCATTCGGGCACATCGAGCGCCACCGTCTCATCCAGTCCGTCGTCATCCGGTCCATCAAGCGTCAGCGCGCGATCGAGATGCGCCCGTTCGGCCGCGGTCAGTGGCGCCGGCCCATGGCCCGTCCCATCGAAGAGCGGCTCCGGGTCCGCACCGTCCTCGCGCAGCGCCCCCAGCATCAATCCGCGCCCCGTCTCCGCCCCACCCAGCGCAGCATGCGACCGCCGGCAACGCAGCGCCCGGAAGACCAGATCGCGAATCGCGGCACGATCGCCCGAGCCGGCGAAGCGGTTGCGCCGCCCCCAGTCGGTCAATTGCTGCTCGGCAGCCTCCCCGGCAAGGATCCGGTCAAGCAGCTCGGCCGCGGCGGCAATGCGCGCGGCGGGCGTCATGATTGCCCCGCGCGGCCCGGCGGCGCGATCAGCCCCAGGAAGGCCCCGAACAGCCGCCGCATCGCAACCGTCTTGTAGGGAAAGACCGCCGCATCATCCATGTCGTGCACGATCATCGCGATATCCACCTCGAATATGGCCAGCCGCCCGTCGGGCGCCTCGGCGCAGTCGATCCCGTAGTAGTCGAGTCCGATCCGTTCATGCAGTGCCGCCAGCGCGGCGCCATGACGGCAGAGGAAATCGCGCTCGAACCCCTCCATCCAGGCCGCTTCGCGCCCGCGCCTGGCCGGATCGGCGGCCATTCCCGCGCTGAGATAATGAACGATCCAGTGGTCAGAAAGCGCCAGATGCACCGGGTGCGGCCGCCCCCCGACCATCGCGACCCGCATCTTGGGGAAAAGCCCGTCGTCGCCGCGCAGGGCGAGATAGGGCGCGAGATAATAGGCCGGGGCCGGCGCGGCGGCGATGGCGGCCGCCAGATCGGCCCGCCGTTCGACAAGCGCCATGCCCTGACCCGCCTGACTGCCGACCGGTCTAACCACCCAGGGCGGGGACGGAAGGGTCGTGCCGCCACCCGCCGAAGCCGCGTCTTCGGGCATGGGCGTCCCCGCACCGGCGTCCTTCCCCTTCGCGCGCGCCCGGCTATCGGCCGCCGATGCAGCAGGCGCCGCCCGATCGTCGGACGCCGCGATCCCCGCAAGGCGCCGGCGCGAAAGGCGCAGGGTGCGCGGCACGAGAAGCCCCGGCGCGCCAGACAGCATGCGGCTCGCCCCGTCACGTCCCAGCGCCGCCACCCGGGAAGCGTCGCGATTGAGCACCGGGCGCGGCCAATCCGCGATCCAGCCGGGCATGGCCTCCAGAACCGGCTGATTTTCGGGGCTTTCCGCCACCGCCATGATCGCGGCGTCATGGTCGGGCAGATCGCCGGCCAGCCGATCGGGGGGCGCATCCGAATCCAGGTAGACCTGCCACAGAACCGCGTCGGACCCTTCAAGGAGGAAATCCACCGGCGTGTTGGCCATCAGCGGTCCCGCCACCATCAGCGCCAGCAGATGCGGCCCCGAGCCGTCGCCATGCACCGTGCGATAGAGGCGCCTCGTCTCCAGCGCCTCGGACAGAAGACCGCGGCCCTGCGCCTCGTCGCCACGCAGCTGGCACAGACAGGCCAGATCGACCAGCGCCGCCGGGTCCGGCCGCCCGCCACGCGCGATCCCCGCCTCGGCGCTCGCGACCAGCCGCGCGGCAAGCGGTTCCGGGTCGGCACCCGTGAATACATGCCGTGCCAGATGGGCAAGGCCGAGGATCTGCCCCTCAACCGTCGGCACTACGCCCTGCGGCATCATGCGCGCCCCCCCGCGACCGCCCCACAGGCCCCAGGGCCCGGCCCGGCATCACCCGGGCGCGGCCGACGGATCGCCGCCGCCGCGCGCCCCCGGCCCCGACCGCACGCGTTCGCGCCCCGCGTCACGCCGAATCCGCCCGGCCTTGCGGCCCGGTCCCCGGCGCCGCCAGCGCAAGCACACCGTCGATCAGTGCATCGGCATCGGCGGTCGTGCTGCGATGATTGACGAAGGCCGCCCGGATCGCCCGCCGGCCGTCCAGCACGGTCAGCGAGGGCGCCACCCTCCCCCCGGCATGCAACGCCTCGACGATCGCCGCATGACCGGCGTCATCGGTCCCCGCGATACCGAAACACACGACGTTGAGCGCAACCGGCGCGCGCAGTTCCAGCCGCGGATCGGCCGCGACACGCCGTGCCGCATGGGACGCCAGATCGCATCCCTGTTCGACGACCCGCCCCAGCGCCTCGATGCCATAATGCCGCAAGGTGAACCAGGCCTTGAGCGCGCGAAAGCCCCGCGACAGGTCCGGGCCGGTATCGCACGGCCACCACGCACCGGCGGCGAGCCCGCTCGCCGCGCGGGTCAGATAGCTGTTGTCGGCAGCGAAGGCCGCACGCTGCCACTGCTCATCCCGGACCAGAAGAAATCCTGCGTCATAAGGGACTTGCGCAAGCTTGTGAAAGTCGAACGCGAGGCTGTCGCTGCGCGCGATCCCGTCAAGCAGCGACCGCAGTCGCGCGGAAAATTGCGCCGGCGCGCCAAGCGCCCCGTCGACATGAAAGTGCAGCCCCTCGGCCTCGGCCCGGTCCGCGAGCGCCGCAAGATCGTCGATCGCGCCGGTATTGACGGTGCCGGCCGAGCCGATCAGCAGGAAGGGCCGCGCGCCCGCCGCGCGGTCATCCGCGAGGGCACCGTCCAGCGCCGCGAGGTCGATGCGCCCCTTGTCATCGGTCGGGATCAGGCGCAACGCATCCCGGCCCAGTCCGGCCAGTTCCATCGCGCGGGGCACGCAGCCGTGGACCGCCTCGGAGGCATAGGCCACCAGCCGCGCCGCCTCCGGGCGCCCGCCGTCGACGCGCGCGCGCGCCCCCAGCGTCCGCAGGCGCGCCAGATGGACCGCGACGAAATTGGCCTGCGACGCACCGGTCAGAAACTGCCCGCCCGCGCCCTCGGGATAGCCGAAAAGCTGCGCCACCCAGCCCGCGACCTGACGTTCGACCGCGATCGGCGCATGGTTGCGCCCGCCCAGATTGGCGTTGAGCCCGCCCGCCAGCATCTCCGCCAGCATGCCGACGGCCGTGCCTCCGCCCTGCACCCAGCCCATGAAGCCCGGATGCAGGTTGCCACCGCCATAGGGCAGGACGAAGCGCATGAAATCGGCCTCGATCTCGGCGAGCGGCGTCGGCCCGAGGGGCGGCTTCGCCGTGCCGAGTGCTGCGGCCGCCTCGGCAGGGGCGGGCTGCCACAGGGGCCGGTCACGCAAGGTTTCGAGATGGTCGAACATCGCGTCCAGCATGCGATGCCCCCGCGCGCGCAACGCGGCCCATTCTTCCGGCGTCGCCGGATCCAGCCCCGCCGGGGCAGCCGGGTACGAGGGGGCGTCAGCCGCCCCCCCATCGCCGACATCCGGATCATTTTCGTTCATCTGTATCAGCCGGTTGCGTGATCTTCTTCAGCTTGTGCGCACGGCGCCCGCGGCCCCTCACAGATCGACATAATTGCGCCAGGGATGGGCCTCGCGGAAGCCCAGAACCTCACGCGCCTTGCGATTGGAAAGCGGCGCCTCCTGCGGCCCCAGCTTACGGGTGACCGGCGTATCGGGGCAATATCTGGCCAGGAAATCCATTGTCGGCATATCCGCCGTGATCGTGTCGTTGACCGCGTTGAAGACCTGAAAGCCAAGCCCGTCCTTTTCGAGGCACAAACGCGCGATCTCGCCCAGGTCGCGGGCGTCGATATAGGACCAGGCATTGCGCTTGCGGCACATCGGATCGGCGATGAACCCCTTGAACTGCTCGTATTCATGCGGCTCGATCACGTTGCCGATGCGCAGGGCATAGACATCGGCGCCATAGCGCATGGCGAAGGCGCGCGCGGTCTTCTCGTTGCACACCTTGGACAGGCCGTAGCTGTCCATCGGATCGACGTCGTAATCCTCTTCCAGCGGGAAGTGATGGTAATCCTTGTCGCCCTCGGCAAAGCACACGCCATAGGTCGTTTCCGATGACGCGATGATCACCTTGCGCACACCGAGCTTCATCGCCGCCTCGATGACATTGTAGGTGCTGGTGACATTGGCGGTGAACGTGCGGTTGTCGGGCTCGAGCAGAACCCGCGGCACGGCTGCGAAATGGATCACCGCATCGGGGGGGGCGGGCGGTGCACCGACCTCGAATCCGTCGAAGCCGAAATGCGTGGTCAGTGCGTTGAACGTCGCCCCCGAATCGGTGAGATCGGTGATCAGCGTATTGACCCCCTCCGCCTCCAGCGGCTTGAGATCGAGGTTGAGCACGGCATGCCCGTGCGCGCGCAGATGCGCCACGGCATGCCGGCCGGCCTTGCCGCTGCCTCCGGTGAACACGATCCTCTTGCCCATGGTCTCCTCCTTCGTTTCACTTCATCCCCGGCCCCCGCCCGCCACGAGCCTTCGGTGGCGCGTGCGAACAGGTCTCGGCCGCTTCGGTCTTCAGTCCCGGTCGGGGCCGCCGCCGGCGCCGCGTTCGAGCGCGCGCATCCAGCCCAGCCCCGCCTCGGTCCCGGCGGCCGGGCGATATTCGCACCCGACATAGCCGGCATAGCCCAGCAGGTCCAATTCGCGCAGAATGCGCAGGTCGTCCAGCTCGCCGCGCCCCGGTTCGTTCCGGTCCGGGACCGAGGCGATCTGAACATGGCCGATGATCGGCATCAGCGCGCGCAATCCGGTCAGGACGTCGCCCCGCATGACCTGGCGATGGTAGATGTCAAACTGAAGGCGCAGGTTGTCCATCCCCAGATCGGCGATCAGATCGGCGGCGAAATCGAAATCGTCCAAAAAATAGCCGGGCATGTCGCGCCGGTTGATCGGCTCGATCAGCACCGTGATGCCGGCCGCGCCCGCCGCGTCGCACAGCCTCACCAGCGACTCCCGGTAGGCCGCCCGTGCGGCCTGGTCGCCCCGCTCGGCGATCCCGGCCATGACATGCAGCCGGCGCGCGCCCGTGGCCTCGGCATAGGCCAGCGCCGGCGCGATCGAGGCACGGAACCCCTCCGCCCGGTCCGGCAGCGCCGCCAGTCCCCGATCGCCGCCCGCCCAGTCGCCCGGCGGCAGGTTGAACAGCGCCTGGTTGAGCCCTGAAGCCGCCAGGGCCTCGGCGATGGCCTCGGCGGGATGATCGTAGGGAAACAGGTACTCGACCGCGCGAAAGCCCGCCGCCGCCGCGGCGGCAAAACGCGCCATGAACGGCCTTTCGGTGAACATCATCGACAGATTGGCGGCCAGGCGCGGCATGGCTCCCTCTCTCGGCGCGGGCGCGTCGGCCGGACCCCGAAGCATACGCGCCGCACCCGGATCGCGGACCCTGGCAACGGCGTGACGCTCGGCGGCTGCGCGCATGTTGGGCATGGCGGGGCCCCGACGAATACCGGCAGCCTTGCCGGCCCCCGGGGGCGATGATAGCGTCGTGACGATTCCGTTTGCCCGAGCCTCGCGCCGATTGCAAGCCTTCGCACGACGGCTCATTCTGCATCGCGGCACCCACGCGGCGGCCGGGGAACGGATGCGGCCGGGACGCGCGGCGCCAGCGCGAACCACAGGGCCGGAACGGGAAAGGACGGGTCCCGGGCGAAGGACGGGTGCCGGGGAAGCCGACGGGCACCGGAGAAGGCGCCCGGGCCGGGCGCAGGGGGGGCGCATGCTGATCGGAGCCATTGCCGACGACATCACCGGCGCCAGTGATCTGGCCCTGACCTTCGCGCGTGAAGGTCTGGTCACACGCCAGATCATCGGCCAGCCGCAAGGGGCGCAGGCACTTGCCGGCGCCGAGGCGGTGGTGGTCGCGCTCAAGACCCGTTCGATTGCGCCCGACGCGGCGATAACCCAGTCGCGCGCCGCGGCGGAGGCGCTGCAAGGGGCGGGCGCGGAGCGGCTCTATTTCAAATATTGCTCGACTTTCGATTCGACCGGGCGCGGCAATATCGGGCCGGTGGCCGAGGCGCTGATGGCGCTGACCGGCTGCGATATCACCATCGCCTGCCCCGCCTTCCCGGCGACCGGACGGACCGTTTACATGGGGCATCTGTTCGTCGGTGACCGGCTTCTTTCCGAAAGCCCGATGAAGGATCATCCGCTCAATCCGATGCGCGATTCCGACCTCGTACGGGTACTGGGCCGGCAGAGCCGGGCTGCCGTCGGCCTGCTCGGCCATGCCGTGGTGCGGCGCGGCGCATCCGCGATCGCCGAGGCCCTGGCGCAGGCGCGGCGGGAGGGCAAGGCCCTGCTGATCGCGGATGCAGTCACCGACGCGGACCTCGAGGCCCTGGGCCGGGCGACGGCCGGGCTTGCGCTGACCACCGGCGGGTCGGGGCTGGGCATGGGGCTTGCGCGGCAACTGGCGGGCGCGCGGCGGTCCCGCGGCGCGGCGGCGGCCCTGCGCGCACTTGACGCCCCGGCGGGCCGCGCGGCGATCCTCGCCGGATCCTGCTCGGCCGCGACCCGCGCGCAGATCGACCATGCGCGTGCCGCGGGCCTGCCGTGCCGGGCGCTGGATCCGCTGGAACTGGCCGAGGGTCGCGACAGCGTCGAGGCCGCCCTCGACTGGGCGGCCGGTCTGCCGACCGGGGCCATTCCCCTCATACATTCGAGCGCGGCACCCGAGACGCTTGCGCGGGTTCAGGCACGGCTGGGCGCCGAACACGCGGGCGCGCTGGTCGAGGCCGCGCTTGCCCGTATCGCCGCCGGGCTGGTCGCGGCCGGCACCCGCCGCCTGATCGTCGCGGGCGGCGAGACCTCGGGCGCGGTGACGGCAGCACTGGGCATCCATGCGCTCGACATCGGCCCCGAGATCGCGCCCGGCGTTCCCTGGACTGTCAGCCATGCACCGCATCTGGCACTGGCGCTGAAATCGGGCAATTTCGGCGGCCCCGACTTCTTCCTGCGTGCCTGGTCCCTGCTGACAGAGCCGGCCGCCCATGTCTGAGGAGACGGCTCTGCGCGAACGGATCTGCGCGATCGGCCACTCGCTGTTCCTGCGCGGGCTGACGGCGGGATCGTCGGGCAACATCTCGGCGCGCATGGCCGACGGCGGCTGGCTGATGACGCCCACGAACGTGGCGCTGGGGGCGCTCGATCCGGCGCGGCTGGCGCGGTTCGACGCCGAGGGGCGCCACACCGGCGGCGACCCGGCGACAAAGGAAGCCTTCCTGCATTTCGCCATGTATCGGGCCCGGGCCAAATCGGGCGCCGTGGTGCATCTGCATTCCCATCACGCCACTGCGGTGTCGCTGCTGGAGGGGCTGGATCCCGCCTCGGCGCTGCCGCCCCTGACCGCCTATCAGGTGATGCGCGTGGGCCGGCTGGCGCTGGCGCCCTACCACCCGCCGGGGGATCCCGCGCTGGCCGATGCGGTGTGGCTTCTCGCCGAACGGCACCATGCGATCCTGCTGGCAAATCACGGCCCCGTCGTCGCCGGAACCACCCTTGAGGCCGCGCAATACGCGATCGAGGAGCTGGAGGAAGCCGCGCGGCTCTACCTGACGCTGGAGGGCCGGCGGATCCGCCCGCTCGATGCCGCGGCGGTGGCCGATCTCGAACGGCGTTTTCCATCGGGCTGACCGCCCTTCATTCCCATCTCGCGGAGCATTTCATGTCGCAAAGCAACTCGGATACCAAATCGGACAACACGCCGGACGCCACACCCACACCCGCCGGAGATGAGACGGTGGGCTTCGTCGGTGTCGGGCTCATGGGTCACGGCATGGCCAAGAACATCGTCGAAAAGGGCTATCCCCTGACGGTGATCGCGCACCGCAACCGCAAGCCGGTGGTCGATCTGGTCGAGCGGGGGGCAAGCGAGGCCTCTGACCTCGAAAGCCTCGCCAAGCGTTCGACCATCGTCTTCCTGTGTCTGACCGGCGCGCCCGAGGCCGAGGCGGTGGTGGCGGGGCTGAAGCCCGGCCTTGCCCCCGGCAGCGTGATCGTCGACTGTTCCACCGGCGAGCCCACGGTGACCGCGCGCCTTGCCGCCGCGATGGCCGAGATCGGCGTTCATTACGCCGATGCGCCGCTCAGCCGGACACCGAAGGAGGCCTGGGAAGGCACGCTCGATTGCATGGTCGGTGCGGATGAGCCGGTATTCGTCCGCATTCAGCCGGTGATCGAGACCTGGGCGGCGAAGATCGTGCGGGTGGGCGGCGTTGGCGACGGCCACAAGATGAAGCTGCTGAACAACTTCATCTCGCTCGGCTACGGTGCGCTCTATGCCGAGGCGCTTGCGCTGTCGCGCAAGGTCGGGATCGGGGTCGAGCAATTCGACAAGGTCATTCGCGGCGGCCGGATGGATTGCGGGTTCTACCAGACTTTCATGGGCTATGCTCTTGAAGGAAAACGCGATTCCCATCGCTTCACCATCACCAACGCCTACAAGGACCTGCGCTATGTCGAGGCGATGGCGAATGCCGCGACGGTTGCCACCCCGCTGGCCAGCGCCGCCAAGAACGCCTTCGCCATGGCCCTTGCGGCGGGGGCGGACGGCCCGGAGGATTATCTGCCGCATCTGAGCGATCACGTGGCGAGGCTCAACGGCGTCAAGACCGGCAAGAACTGAGCGCGCAGGCCAGAACGCCCCGGGCCGGACGCGGATGGCCACCGGCCGGCCGGGGCGGGCATCAGAAGATCGGGGCCGGCGGCACCCGGGCGACGGGCGGGCGGCAGGACAACGGCTGCATTCCGGGCGCGACGCGGCCGGGCACGGCGCGGCCCGGACAGCGTGACCGGACAGCGCGGACCGGACAGCGCGGCATGAGGTCCGGGCGGCATGAGGTCCGGGCGGGAACATGGGGCCCCGCCTGCGTTCGGCCGGCCGGCGCTCCATCACACCATCCGCGGCCGCATCCCGCCCGCGCCGCATGACGAAAGGCGGGGCCCGAAGAGCAGCCATTTGCAATAGATGGTGCGCGCGGGTGCCGACGCTAAAAGGACCGAAGGCATTGGGCTACAGGTCGCTCGCGAAGAAATCTTCGGGAGCGCCGGCCCGGGCAGGGCAACAATGCCGACGACGCGTGCGCCACTCTGCACCATCCTCAAAAGAGCCAAAGTCGGAGGAAAGCCTGATGCGCAGTGACATGACCCGCCGGCATGTCATTCTGTCCGGATGTTCGGGCGGGGGAAAGTCGACACTACTGGCCGAGCTGGGACGGAGGGGTTTCGAGACCATCGAGGAGCCAGGCCGCAGGATAGTCGCGGACGAAATGCGCAGAAAGGGCCGCGCGCTTCCCTGGGTTGATCTCGAAGCGTTTGCGCGACGGGCTATCGACATGGCTTCCCGCGACCTCAAACCCGTCAAGGGTGCAAAAGGATGGGTATTCTTTGACCGAGGGCTCATCGACGCCGCGATCGCGTTGGAGCACGCAACGGGGATGCTCGCCTCCGAGACCCTCATCGGACATGATCTCTTTCATCGACAGGTTTTCCTGACCCCGCCCTGGCCTGAAATCTACCGGGCGGATGACGAGCGGCAGCACGATATGGGGAAAGCGATCGACGAATACCATCGGTTGCTCGATGCATTAGAGCGGTTCGGATACGAAACGATCATCTTACCGAAAGTCGGCGTCGAGGAGCGGGCAGATTTCGTTCTGGGACATCTTTCCTGACGGCATGACCTTGGACCGGTCGTCGGCTCCACGACCAGTGATCATTCACCTGCACCATTTGCTGCAAAAAAAGGCGGGGCCCGAAGACCCCGCCTTTGAAACCTGTGACCAGGCCGCGGTCGCATGGCAGGTGCCGGAGGCTCCTTGCGGAACCGCCCCGGCGCCTGCGGGCAATCAGCGCTTCGAGAACTGGAAGCTGCGGCGTGCCTTGCGCTTGCCGTATTTCTTCCGCTCGACCACCCGGCTGTCGCGGGTCAGGAAGCCGGCCGCCTTGAGCGCGCCGCGCAGGCCCGGCTCGTAAAGCTGCAGCGCCTTCGAGACGCCGTGCTTGACCGCGCCCGCCTGGCCCGAAAGCCCGCCACCCTTGACGGTGGCGACGACGTCGAACTGATCCTCCACGCCGGCCACGGTGAAGGGCTGACGCAGGATCATCTGCAGCACCGGACGGGCGAAATATTCGGCCATGTCCTTGCCGTTGACGGTGACCTTGCCCGAACCCGGCTTGATCCAGACCCGCGCGGTCGCGTTCTTGCGCTTGCCGGTGGCATAGGACCGGCCGTGCGAATCGCGCAGCGGTTCGCGGCTGGTCGCGGTTTCGGTCTGGGCCACGACGCCGGCCTCGGCGACCGCCGATTTCAGGCCCTCGAGGGTTTTCATGTCGTCGGCCATTGTCATGCGCTCCGGGTGTTTTTCGGGTTCAGCGGCTTGAGGTCGAGAACTTCGGGCTGCTGGGCCTCATGCGGGTGCTCGCTGCCGGCATAGATGCGCAGGTTGGTCATCTGCAGCCGCGAAAGCTTGCCGCCGGGCAGCATCCGCTGCACCGCCTTCTCGATCACCCGCTCGGGATGGGCACCCTCGAGGATCTGGCGAGCGGTGCGGTGCTTGATGCCGCCGGGATAGCCGGTGTGCCAGTAGTATTTCTTGGCATCGCGCTTGTCGCCGGTCATCTGGACCTTGTCAGCATTGATGACGATGACATTGTCGCCCATGTCCATGTGGGGCGTGAAGGACGGCTTGTGCTTGCCGCGCAGTCGCATGGCGACGATCGAGGCGAGACGGCCCAGAACGACGCCTTCGGCATCGATCAGGATCCATTTCTTCTCGATATCCGCCGGTGTAGCGGTGAAGGTTTTCATCTCGGGCCCTGTATTCGTGAATGGGACACGGCCGGAACGTGACCGGCCGGAGGATTGCGCTTTTCTAAGCCTTTGCGCGCGCCAGTCAAGGACAATGTACCTAGATTAATCTAGCAATTTCAGTGACTTACGAATTGGGTATTATTTTACCCCAACTATTTGCGCCCCGTTCGCAGGATCGGCGGGCGCGTCGGGTCGCTGCCGGGGGCCCTGGGCGCCCGCGCGGCGGGGGGCTTCGCCTGCCCCGCAGCCGCCCGCGCCGGTTCCAGTTCAAGCCGCAACCCCACCCCTGCCGCGGCCACCGCCGCCGCATCGCCAGCATCGGCGAATGCGATGTCGGGCGCCCGGCGGTCGTGACCCGAGAAGGCCAGCGCCTCGCCCAGCATCCGGGCAAGCGCGGGGCGGTCGCGCGGCGCGACATCGGTCAGCACCAGCATCGGCTGACGGCTGCCATCGTCGTGGCAAGCGGTTACCAGATGCGCCGCGCCCATCGCCGCGGACACCTGCGAAAGGGCCGTGCCCAACGTCCGCAAGAGCGCCGGGTCGGCCGCCTCGGGCCGTTCGAGAAGCCGGGCGCGCACCCGGGCCTCTTCGGGCACGGCGTCGAGCTGGCGCGCAAGCCACTCCACCGCCTCCGCCCCCAGCAGGATCGACGAGGGCGCCACCCCGAGGTTGACCCCCAGCCCGACCCCCTGCCCCGCCAGCATGGCAGCGATCGCCCGTCCGGGCAGGGCGGCATAGGGAACCGCCGCGCCGGCGAAATCGGCCAGCCGTTCGTCGCTGTCGAAGATCAGCACCACCGGCCCGTCCTCCAGATCGAAGACCCGCGGGGCAAGCGTGGGCGCACCGCCTCCGGGCCCGGGGGCGGGCTCCGCTTCCAGCAGCACCAGCATCTCGCTGTCGGCCAGCCGTCCATAGAACCGCAGCCGCGCGGCGATATCGTCGGGGGCGGCCATC
>JASBUM010000025.1 GCA_030147905.1 Acidimangrovimonas sp. | reverse complement strand
TACGGGGCCGCCGCCGTGGGCGAGGTGGGCGATGCGCAGCGGGGGCTGGAGATCCTCGGGGAATATACCCGCGGCGACAGCCTGATGCAGATGTGCTATGCCTTCGAATTCCTCGCCGTCGACAAGCCGACGGCGGCGCGTATCGCCGATGTCTTCGCCCGCTTCGACCGGGTGGCGGCTGATGGCTGGGCCTGCTGGGCCTTCTCGAACCACGATGTCGCGCGCCATGTCAGCCGCTGGCAGCTTTCGCCGGCGGCCGCACGGACCTATGCGAGCCTTCTGCTGAGCCTGCGCGGCTCGGTCTGCATCTATGCCGGCGAGGAACTGGGCCTGACCGAGGCCGAGATCCCCCACGAGGAGATGCAGGACCCCTACGGGCTGGAGTTCTGGCCCGAATACAAGGGACGCGACGGCTGCCGCACGCCCATGGTCTGGTCGGGCGACCAGAACTTCGGCGGCTTCTCCGATGCGCGGCCGTGGCTGCCGGTGCCGGCCGAACATCTGCCGCTGGCGGTGGCCGCGCAGGAAAAGGCGGGGGATGCGCTGTTGCACCATTACCGCCGTGCGATCGGCTTGCGGGCGGAACATCCGGCGCTGCGCGGGGGCGCGGCCAGCGCGATCGAGGCGACCGGGTCGGTGGTGCATTTTACCCGCACCGCCGCGGCGGAAGAGATCTTCTGCGCCTTCAACCTGTCGGACGAGGCGGCCGAGATCGCGCTTCCGCCGGGGGGCTGGCGCGCGATCGGCGCCGATCTGGGCGGCGCCGAACCAGAGGCGGGGGCGGCGCGGGTCGCGCTGAAGCCCTGGCAGATCTGTCTGATGCGGCGTGCGCGCCAATAGCGGCAAGGAGGAAAGGGTCCGATGGCCGATCTCGTGCTCAGGGACGTCGCCAAATCCTATGGTGAGGTGAAGGTCCTGTCGGATATCGATCTCGATATCCGACAGGGTGAGCTTGTCGTCTTCGTCGGCCCCTCGGGCTGCGGGAAATCGACGCTGCTGCGGATGATCGCGGGGCTGGAGAAGATCAGCGGCGGCACGCTGGAGATCGACGGCGAGGTCGTCAACGACGTGCCGCCGGCGCTGCGCGGGATCGCGATGGTGTTCCAGTCCTACGCGCTCTATCCGCACATGACGGTGCGCGACAACATGGCCTTCGCCTTGAAGATCGCGCGCAAGAGCCGGGCCGAGATCGACGAGGCGGTCGAACGCGCCGCCCGCACCCTGCAGCTCGAACCCTATCTCGACCGCCTGCCGAAGGCGCTTTCGGGCGGGCAGCGTCAGCGGGTCGCGATCGGCCGTGCGATCGTGCGCGACCCCAAGGTCTATCTCTTCGACGAGCCGCTTTCGAACCTGGACGCGGCGCTGCGCGTGGCGACCCGGATCGAGATCGCCCAGCTCAAGGAAAAGATGCCCGAATCGACCATGATCTACGTCACCCACGACCAGGTCGAGGCGATGACCCTGGCCAGCCGGATCGTGGTGCTGGAGGGCGGCGGGATCCGGCAGGTGGGAACGCCGCTCGAGCTTTACGAACGGCCCGCGAACGAATTCGTGGCCCAGTTCATCGGCTCGCCGGCGATGAACCTGATTCCGGGCGAGATCGTCGCCACCGGTGCCGAGACCCGCGTGCGGCTGCAAAGCGGCGAAGAGGTGTCCACCACCATCGCGACGGCCGAAGCGATGCAGGGACATGCGGTGAAGGTGGGCGTCCGGCCCGAGGATCTGGTGCCGGTGACGGGGCAGGGCGCGGCGGGGCGGCCGCCGATCTTCGTCGGCCGCGTGGAGATCGTCGAGG
>JASBUM010000014.1 GCA_030147905.1 Acidimangrovimonas sp. | reverse complement strand
CTCGACGCAGCGATGGCGATAGATGCGCTCTTCGAGCGTGACGCCCCTGACGATATCCTCCAGCCCGTAATCGCCGGGCTTGTCCACCATCCCGTCGATCTTCACGCTCCACGGCGCGATCGTCAGGCGGTCGGCACGACGCGCGGGATCGGTCTTGCCGGTGCCGAACTCGTAGAAGTTGTTGTAATGGGTAATCTGCTCCAGCGTATTGGGCTTCTCCTTCGTCGAATACTTGCTTGCAACGGTCTTGAGGACCGGCGCGGCATTGGATGCGGCCGCGGCCGGTCCGGCCAGCGCCAGCGCCCCCGCACCGGCGATCAGCGCTCGACGGTTGAGATAGACGGCTTTCGGCGTGACGTCATTCCAGCCGAGATCGGGTCTGTAACGGGCGTTCATGACAGTCTCCTTCCTGTTCGGCAACGCTCCCTTGCTTTTCAGGTTACGAAGACTGACGCAGAAAGTTTCAGCGACCTAGTGACGCTGTCGTGAACGCACGAACTGTTTCGGCCCGCTCGCGGTGCGGAGCGGGCCGAACACGGGCAGGCAGGAGACCCCCGCCAGACGATCGAGCGATCCCGCGCCTCAGTGAAGCGTCGCGTGCGACGGCTCATGCCGGCGCGAGGCGGAGACACGCCCCCCGACCACAAGCCCCGCGGGTCCTGCGCTCACCGGCACGGTCTCGCCGTCCCTGATCTCGCCGGCCAGGATCATTTCGGCCAGCGGGTCCTGCAGGTGATGCTGGATCACCCGCTTCAGGGGCCGCGCGCCGAAGACCGGGTCATAGCCTTCGTCGGCCAGCCATTCGCGCGCCTCGTCGGCCAGCGCGAGGCCGATCTTGCGCGCAGCGAGCCGCTGTTCGAGCCGCCGAAGCTGAATCGTCACGATCCCGTCCATATCGGCGCGGCTAAGCCGGTCGAAGATGATCGTCTCATCGAGACGGTTGAGGAATTCGGGACGGAAATGCGCCCGCACCGCCTCCATCACCTCGGCCCGCGCCACCGACGCATCGGCGCCCTCGGACAGACGGCTGAGCGCCTGACTGCCGAGGTTCGACGTCAGCACGATCAGGGTCTGCTTGAAGTCGACCCTGCGGCCCTGGCCATCGGTCAGCACCCCGTCGTCGAGCACCTGCAACAGCACGTTGAAGACATCCGGGTGGGCCTTCTCGACCTCGTCGAACAGAACGACCTGATACGGTCGGCGGCGCACCGCCTCGGTCAGTACCCCGCCCTCGTCATAGCCGACATAGCCGGGCGGCGCGCCGATAAGCCGGGCGACGGCATGTTTCTCCATGAATTCCGACATGTCGATGCGGACCATCGCGCTGTCGTCGTCAAAGAGATATTCGGCCACCGCCTTGGTCAGTTCCGTCTTGCCGACCCCGGTCGGCCCGAGAAACAGGAAGGAGCCGAGCGGCCGGTTCTCGTCATTGAGCCCGGCGCGCGCACGGCGCACGGCGTTCGAGACCGCGCGCACCGCCTGGGCCTGCCCGACGACGCGGCGGCCAAGCTCTTCTTCCATCCGCAGCAGTTTCTCGCGCTCGCCTTCCAGCATCCTCGCGGTCGGGATCCCGGTCCAGCGCTCGACGACCTGGGCGATCTGCTCGGGACGCACCGCCTCCTCGACCAGCATGTCGCCCTCGCGCGCCTCGGCGGCGGCGAGGTCGCGTTCAAGACCCGGAATGATGCCATAGGACAATTCACCGGCGCGGGCGAGATTGCCATCGCGCTTGGCCTGTTCCAGCTCGGCGCGGGCGCGGTCGAGCTTTTCCTTCAGATCGCGGGCGTTTTGCAGCTTGTCGCGCTCCGCCTGCCACGCCGCCGTCAATTCGGCAGAGCGCTCCTGAAGATCGGACAATTCGCGTTCGAGCCGTTCGAGCCGGTCCCTCGACGCCGCGTCATCCTCCTTCTTCAGCGCCTCGGCCTCGATCTGCATCTGAAGGATCTGCCGGTCGAGCGCATCCAGCTCCTCGGGCTTGCTGTCCACCTCCATGCGCAGACGGCTGGCGGCCTCGTCCATCAGGTCGATGGCCTTGTCGGGCAGGAACCTGTCGGTGATGTCGCGGTGGGATAGCGTCGCCGCCGCAACCAGCGCCGAATCCGAGATCCGCACACCGTGGTGCAGCTCATACTTCTCCTTGATGCCGCGCAGGATGGAAATCGTATCCTCGACCGTCGGCTCCTCGACCATCAGCGGCTGAAACCGCCGCGCCAGCGCCGCGTCCTTCTCGACATGCTTGCGGTACTCATCCAGCGTGGTCGCGCCGACGCAATGCAACTCGCCGCGCGCCAGCGCGGGCTTGAGCAGGTTCGACGCATCCATCGCCCCCTCGGCCTTTCCGGCGCCCACCAATGTGTGCATCTCGTCGATGAACAGGATGATCTCGCCGGCCGCCGCGGTCACTTCCGACAGCACCGCCTTCAGCCGCTCCTCGAATTCGCCGCGATATTTCGCCCCGGCAATCAGCGCGCCCATGTCGAGCGCCAGAAGCTTCTTGTTCTTCAGGCTTTCGGGCACGTCGCCATTGATGATTCGCAGCGCCAGACCCTCGGCGATGGCGGTCTTGCCGACGCCCGGTTCACCGATCAGGACAGGGTTGTTCTTCGTCCGGCGCGAAAGCACCTGCATGGTGCGGCGGATCTCGTCGTCGCGGCCGATGATGGGGTCGATCTTGCCCTCTGCCGCGGCTTCGGTCAGATCGCGGGCATATTTCTTGAGCGCATCATAGCCTTCCTCCGCACTGGCCGAATCGGCGGTACGGCCCTTGCGGATATCGTTGATCGCGGCATTCAGGGCCTGGGCATTGACCGCACCGCCATCGAGCGCCTCCTTGGCCTTCGACGGCACCATCGCAAGCGCCATCAACACCCGTTCGACCGGCACGAAACTGTCGCCCGCCTTCTTGGCAAGTTTCTCGGCCTCGTCGAGCACGCGCCCTAGGCTCGCCTCCATATAGACCTGCGCGGCATCGCCGGTGACCTTGGGCGTCTTGTCGAGCGCCGCCTGCACGCTCTCGGTCACGCGCGCGGGCTCGCCGCCGGCGCGGCGGATCAGATTGGCGGCCAGCCCCTGATCGTCGTCCATCAAGGCCTTCAGCAGATGTTCGGGACCCATCCTTTGATGGCCTTCCCGGATCGCGATGGTCTGCGCCGCCTGCAAGAA
>JASBUM010000686.1 GCA_030147905.1 Acidimangrovimonas sp. | reverse complement strand
GCCCGAGGAGGCCGAAAAGCCGGCCGCGAAGAAAAAGGCCGCCCCGCGCAAGCGTGCGCCGCGCAAGACCGCGGCCCAGAAGGCGGCCGAAGCGGCCGCGCTGGCGGAGGCCGAGGTGCCTGTCGCGGCCGAACCCGCATCGGTACCGGCCGCGTCTGAACCGGCCGCGTCTGAACCGGCGATGAACCGCGAGGAGCAGGGTGGCGATGCGGAAACCCCCGCAGCCGCGCCCGCCGCCGCCCCCGTGGAGGGGGCCGAGCGGCAGGCGGCGGCGAATGCGGATGGAGACGTCCTGCAGGACGAGGAGCCTTCGCGTCAGGAAACCACGGCGCAGGACGATCAGCCCAAGCGCCGGGGCTGGTGGTCGACCGCCGGCTGAACGGCCGGCGATCCCGCCGTCGGGCCGTCGTCCGGCGGCCTGCGTCGAATGCAAGGTGAACGGCTCGCCCCGCGGCGGGCCGTTTCCTTTTTCTCTTGCGCATGGACTCTTCTGCGCGGAGGGGCTCTTGTGCGCGGAGGGGGCGGTGCATTCGCCGGCGGCCCGCCGCCTGGCCGCCGCCCGCGTCCCGTTGGCCGGGCGTGACGTCGTGCCACAAGATTGTGAGCACAACAAATGGTGACGGCACCGGATGGATCGTCTATCCCGTCAGACAGGGAACCGGGGACAGGTCATGTTCGGATTTGACGTTATCACCGCCGGGTTGCTGCCTGCGATGCTGATTGCACTGGCGGCAGGCTTTCTGTCCTTCGTCAGCCCCTGCGTCCTGCCGATCGTGCCGCCCTATCTCGCCTATATGAGCGGGGTCAGCGTGACCGAACTGGGCGACGGAGCCGCGCCGCGCCGCGGGCCGCTTCTGGCGGCGGGCTGTTTCGTGCTTGGCCTGTCGACGGTCTTTCTGTTTCTGGGATTCACGGCCTCGGCCTTCGGTGCCTTCTTCCTGAAGAATTCCCAGACCTTTGCCACCCTCTCGGGCGTGGTGGTGATGCTTTTCGGGGCCAATTTTCTGGGTGTCATCCGCCTTCCGCTCCTCAGCCGCGAGGCCCGGCTCAAGACCGGGGACTGGAGCGGTTCGGCGCTCGGCGCCTATGTGCTGGGCCTGGCCTTCGCCTTCGGCTGGACGCCCTGCATCGGGCCGCAGCTGGGCGCGATCCTGTCGCTTGCCGCCAGCCAGGCGAGCATCAGCCGCGGCACGCTGCTCCTGGCGCTCTATGCTCTGGGGCTTGGCATTCCGTTCATGCTGGTCGCGGCCTTCTTCCCGCGGATGCGCGGCTTCATGCGCTGGATGACGCGCCACATGGAACGGATCGAGCGTATCATGGGCCTGCTCTTGTGGACGATCGGCCTGCTGATGCTGACCGGCGGCTTTTCCAGCTTCTCCTACTGGTTGCTCGAAAACTTCCCCGGTCTCGCCGCGCTTGGCTGACACGGGCGGACCGACGGGGCCGGGCCGCGGACATATCGTTCAACGCGCTTAATTTCCGCCGCAAACTGGATTAGCCTGTCCCGAAAGGGGCGGTGATGGCGGCATCCGAGCAGACCGAGCATGGCAATCAACCCGCGTCGCCGGTGCGTCGCCGGCGGGTCTTCTACATTCCCGGCTACGATCCGATCCATCCGCGCCGATACCGCGAGCTTTACCGCCGCGAAGGCGCCCGGCAGGCGGCGATTTCGGGCTATGACATCGGGCTGCGCCCGGGCGGGGGGCAGGGGCGCTACGGCTGGGAGGTCGCGGCGCGGATCGAGGATTCGGCCGTCGCTACCAGCTTCGAGGTCATGGTCTGGTCGGATCTGGTGCGGCAGTCGATGAGCCAGGGCATCGCCGCGACCTATGGGCAGCTGTTGCGCACAGCCTGGGCCTATATCGGTTCGGGGGCGCTGTTCCGGCTGATGCGGCTGCGCAAGGGGCCGATGATCGCCGCGCTCTATCCGATCGTCATGCTGGCGGCACAGGCGCTCGTCGCGCTGCTTCTGGCGGCGGCGGTCGCCTGGGTCCTTTCGCCGTGGCTGCCCTGGTGGCTGGCGACGGCGGGGGGGCTCGGCCCTGCGGTTCTGTGTCTGCGCTGGTTTCGCGCCCGCGACAACCGGCTCTATGCCTATTACCTGATGCACGACTATGCCTATTCGGCGCAGGCGGGGGGCGCCAATCCGCCCGAACTCGAGATCCGCATGCGCGCGTTCGCCGACCGAATCGGTGCCGCGCTGGCCGATGAGACGCTTGATGAGGTGCTGGTCGTCGGCCATTCCTCGGGGGCGCATCTGGCGATCTCGATCCTCGCGGATCTGATCCGCCAAGGGGCGATGGAAGGGACGGTGCCGCGGCCGGCGCTGGGATTCTTGGCGCTTGGCCAGGTGGTGCCGATGGTCTCGTTCCTGCCCGGCGCGGCACGGCTGCGGGCCGATTTGCATTATCTTGCCGCACGGACAGAATTGACCTGGGTCGATGTCACCGCGCCGGGTGACGGTTGCGCCTTCGCGCTGTGCGATCCGGTGGCGGTGACCGGGGTCGCGCCGCCCGAAAAGCGATGGCCGCTGGTGATCTCGGCCGCCTTCACCCAGACCCTCAGCCCCGAACGCTGGCGGGCGCTGCGCTGGCGCTTCTTCAGGCTGCATTTCCAGTATCTGTGCGCCTTCGACCGGCCCGGCGATTACGATTATTTCCGCATCACCGCCGGGCCGCAAAGCCTGGGCGCGCGTTTTGCCGGGCGGGCGCCCTCGAAAAGCCGGATCGAGCGGCCGGCCTCGGGCTATCGGAGCATGGCGGCATGAGCGCGCCGCCGCCCACGGCCGAGCCTTTGCCCGATCCGGCGCCGGCGCTGCCGCCCAAACCGGTGGCGCGGCCCGACCGGGTATCGTTCTGGCGCTATCTGCGGCTTTTTCGCCAGGATATCCTTTCGGCCCAGCCGGCGCGGCTTTACCGCGCGTGGATGGCCGAATATCGCACTCCGTTCTTTCGCAGCTTCCTGTGCAACGATCCGGCGCTGGTGCGCCGGGTGCTGATCGAGCGGCCGGCGGATTTTCCTAAATCCGACCGCATAAGCGAGGGGTTGCGCCCGCTGCTCGGGCAATCGGTCTTCGTCACCAATGGCGAGCTTTGGAAACGTCAGCGCCGGATCATCGACCCGGCCTTCGCGGGGGGGCGTCTGCGCGACACATTCGCCGCGATGCGGGCGGCGGGGGCTGCGGCCGGCGCGCGGTTGCAGTCGGGACCGCAGGAGATCGAGGCGATCACCAGCCATCTCGCCGCCGATGTGATCTTTCGCACCCTGTTCTCGATCCCGATCGAACACGAACTGGCGGCCGAGGTCTTTACCCGATTTCGCGCCTATCAGCGGGCGCAGCCGATCCTCAACCTTGCCGCTTTCGTGCCGCTGCCGCGCTGGATGCCGCGGCTTCACCGGCGCGCGACCCGGCGCAACGCGCGCGCGATCCGGGCGCTGATCGGCGCATTGTGCGACGCCCGGGCCGCAGCCATCGCCGCGGGTACCGCCCCGGACGATCTGGCGACCAAGATCATGACCACCCGCGATCCGGAAACCGGCCAGACCTTCACCGCCGCGGAAATGGTCGATCAGGTCGCGATCTTCTTCCTCGCCGGGCATGAAACCTCGGCCTCGGCCCTGGCTTGGGCGCTATACCTGCTGGCGAGCCATCCCGAGATTCAGGATCGGGCCGCGACCGAGGCACTGAAAATTTCAGAAAATCCAGAATTTACGGATATTTCCAAGCTGAACTTCATACGCGACATCTTCCGTGAGACGCTGCGTCTATATCCGCCGGTGCCGATGATGGTGCGCGAATCCGCCTGTCCCGAAACCTTCCGCGAGCGGCCCGTGCCGAAGGGTGCGCAGGTCGTGCTCAGCCCCTGGCATCTGCACCGGCACGAACGGATCTGGGCCGCGCCCGACACCTTCGACCCCGATCGCTGGCAAAGCGCCGAGGCCCGCGCCTGCGCCCGCAACGCCTATATCCCGTTCTCGGCTGGGCCGCGGGTCTGCACCGGGGCCGGCTTCGCGATGATCGAGGGGCCGCTTCTGCTGGCGATGCTGCTGCGCCGGTTCCGGTTCCATCCGGTGGCGGGGCGCGAGCCGGTGCCGGTCGCGCATCTGACGGTGCGCGCGCGGGGGGGGATCTGGCTGGATCTGGCGCCGCGCACGGACTAGGCGGTGCTGCGCAAATGGTTCAGCACATAGACCCGGATTGCCGAAGCGAGGCCGACATCTTCGCGCGCGGCATCAATTTCGGCCGCCAGGACATTTATCGGCAAGGATTTTTCTTCTGCGATCTCCCTGAATGCCCGCCAGAATTCGGGCTCGAGAGACACGCTGGTGCGATGGCCGCGCAGCGTGAGCGAATGCTTCTCGGGGCGGCCGGGCATCGCCGTTATTCCGTCTCGCGGCGATGGGCATCGAGCTGCGCCCGCGCCCGTGCCGCATCGCGCTCCCGCGCCTGGCGCTGCGCCTTCGTCTCGCCGAATTTTACCGCGTTTTCTTCGCCTTGGGCGCGTTTCTTCGCGCGCTCCTGACGTTTCTTCGCCTGGCGAAACTTGATCGGCTCGGCCATCGCGCGCCGCCTAGTCCTTCGGCCCGATCATGGTTTCGGGCCGCACGACGCGATCGAAGGTCTCTCCATCGACGAAGCCAAGCGCGATCGCTTCTTCGCGCAGATTGGTGCCGTTCTTGTGCGCCGTCTTTGCAACCTGGGTCGCCTTGTCATAACCGATCTCGGGGGCAAGCGCGGTGACCAGCATCAGGCTTTCGCGCATCAGCTTCTCGATCCGGGCGCGATTGGCCGTGATCCCGACAACCAGATGATCGGTGAACGACCCTGCCGCGTCGCCCAGAAGCTGCATCGATTGCAACACGTTATAAGAGATCATCGGCTTGTAGACATTCAGTTCGAAATGACCCTGGCTACCTGCGAATCCCACCGCCGCGTCATTGCCCATGACATGGGCGCAAACCATGGTCAGCGCCTCGGCCTGGGTCGGGTTGACCTTGCCCGGCATGATAGACGAGCCGGGCTCATTCTCCGGCAAGCTCAACTCGCCCAGCCCCGAGCGCGGACCCGAACCGAGAAAGCGGATGTCATTGGCGATCTTGAACAGCGAGACCGCGGCGGTCTTGAGCGCGCCGGACATCTCGACCATCGCATCATGGGCGGCCAGGGCTTCGAACTTGTTCGGCGCCGGGGTAAACGGCAGGCCGGTCAATTCGGCGATGCGGGCGGCGACCCGCCCGTCCCAGCCCTTGCGGCTGTTGAGACCGGTTCCGACCGCGGTGCCGCCCTGGGCCAGCTCGTAGATCGCCGGCAAAGCCGCCTTCACCCGCCGGATTGCCATCGCTACCTGATGGGCATAGCCCGAGAATTCCTGACCCAGAGTCAGCGGCGTCGCATCCTGGGTGTGGGTGCGGCCGATCTTGATGATATCGGCGAATTCCTCGGCCTTTGCGGCCAAAGCTTCATGCAGTTTCTCAAGGCCCGCCAGCAACACGTCGCGGGCCATCATCGCGGTGGCGATATGCATCGCGGTGGGGAACGTGTCGTTGGAGCTTTGGCCGCGGTTGACATGATCATTGGGATGGACCGGATCCTTCGATCCGATCCGGCCGCCGAGGATCTCGATCGCGCGATTGGCGATCACTTCGTTGGCGTTCATGTTGCTTTGCGTGCCCGAGCCGGTCTGCCAGACGACAAGCGGGAAGTTGTCGTCGAACCGGCCTTCGGTCACTTCCTGCGCCGCCCGGGCGATGGCCTCGCCCAGCTTGGGGTCAAGATCGCCCTGTGCGACGTTGACCTCGGCGCAGGCGCGCTTGATGATTCCCAGCGCGCGGACGATCGCGATCGGCTGACGTTCCCAGCCGATCGGGAAATTCCGGATCGAACGCTGGGTCTGCGCCCCCCAATATTTGTCGGCGGGAACCTCGAGCGGGCCGAAGCTGTCGGTCTCGGTGCGCGTGGCGGTCATCGGTCAAGCCTCCTGCGGATTTTCGCGCCCGTGATAGCGGCGAGCGCGCGCGAAATCAATCGGCATACGGCCGCATACCGTTTTTGCGACGCCTGGGCGTCCGCCGAATTCCGCGCGGGGACTACTTGCGGAAACTGTCGAGCCGGACCACCTCGGCGTCCTTGTGGGGGGCAGGTTCCTCATCGGCATCCTCGATGATCGCGGCCTCTTCGACCTCGTCCTCGTCGTCCTCGTCGTCGGTTTCGTGGGTTTCGAACCGCAGGCCAAACTCGACGGAAGGGTCGACGAAGGTGCGCACGGCGTCGAAGGGGATG
>JASBUM010000249.1 GCA_030147905.1 Acidimangrovimonas sp. | reverse complement strand
ATAGGCGACATGGCCGACCTCCTCGGCATAGATGGTCTCCAGCGCGGCGACCGCGGCCGACTCACCGGCGTTCCGGAAGATCGCGATCATGCCGGGCGTCACGTCGAGGCCGCGCGCCTCCAGCACCATCGGCACGACGGCAAGGCGGCCGGGCAGGTCATGCGCCGTGTCCTCGGCCGCGCGCCACATGCCGGCATGGGCGGGAAGCGCGCCGTAATGGCTTCCCATCGCTTCAAGGCAATCGCACATCAGGTTGAAATGCTTCGATTCTTCGTCTGCCGCCTTGACCCAGTCGTCGTAGAATCCGGGCGGCATCGGCTGATCGGTGAAGCGTGCGAGGATGTCCCAGTGCAGGTCGACTGCATTCAGCTCGATATGCGCCACCGCATGCAGCAGCGCGATGCGCCCGGCCGACGTGCCGGGGCGGCGGCGCGGCACGTCGCGCGGCGGCAGCAGTGCGGGCCGTTCGGGGCGGACGGGGCGGTCGGGCGGGTGCGCATGGCCCACCGGCAGCGGCGTTCCGGCCGCGCGCGATTCGAACCAGGCGCGCGCATGCGCCCGGCTGAGCGCGGTCTTGGCGCGACCGTCGGCCGTCTGCAGGACCGCGACCGCGCGTTCGGCAAGGGATGCCCCGGGCGACGGATCCCGAGACGGATCCCGAGACGGATCCCGCGACCGGTGCGCTGGCAGGTCGGGCGAAGGCCGGGCTCCGGGCCGCGGGGACGCCTCGGCGCCGGTCATAGCGCGCGCACGGCGTCGAGCACCTCGGCGACATGGCCCTCGACCTTGACCTTGCGCCAGATGCGTGCCACCCGGCCGGTGCCGTCGATCAGTACGGTGCTGCGCTCGATACCCATCGACTTGCGCCCGTACATGTTCTTCTCGACCCAGCATCCATAGCGTTCGCAGACGTCGTCCCCGGCGTCCGACAGCAGCGCGATGCCGAGCGCGTGCTTGGCGACGAAGGCGTCATGGTCCGCGACCGGGTCCTTGGAGATGCCCAGCACGGTGGCGCCGGCGGCTTCGAATTCGGCCGCATGGGCGGTAAAGTCGACCGCTTCGCGGGTGCAGCCGGGGGTGTCGTCGCGCGGGTAGAAATACAGCACCACCTTGCGCGGGCGCAGCGCGGCCAGACCGACCGATCCGCCGCCGTCGCGGGGCAGGGTGAATTCCGGCGCTTTCCCGCCGATTTCGATCATTGCGGAACTCCTTGCACTAAGGTGATGGCTCTTGGTGTTTTAGTCGCTTTCCGACAAAGATAAAGACGGCGCCACGGGAAGGGGCCGACGAGGGCGATCCGGGACATATGACCGAAGAGCGCAGGGAATATCGGCGGCGGGGGCGTTTCGGCCTTTGGCTGCTGCTCAGTCTCGCGCTCGTGCTGGGTGGGGCCGGCCTTGGGGTGATGGCACTGACCGGCCGGCCGCTGAACGCGCCGGGATGGGTGGTTTCCGGGGTCGAGGGGCGGGTCAACCGGCTGCTGGCGGGCAAGGCCAGCGTCAGCCTCGGCGGGGTCGAACTGGTGGTGGGGGGCGATTTCATCCCCCATGTCCGCCTGACCGAGCTGCATGTCCGCGATTCGCGCGGCGACAGGGTGGCGTCCCTGCCGGACCTGCGGGTGAGCCTTTCGCTTGATGCGCTGCTGGCCGGACGGCTGCAGCCGGTGCGGATTCGCATCTCGGGGGCGAGCCTGGCGCTGCGGCGGGCGCGCTCGGGGCAGCTCGACGTCGCGCTTGGCGGCTCGATCGTGCCGGCCCAGGTCAAGATGACATCGATCGATGCGCTTATGGGCGCGGTCGACCGGATCATGGCGACGCCGCTGATGGCGGGACTGAAGCGGGTAGAGGCCAATGCCCTGACACTGACGCTCGATGACAAGCGCGCCGGACGGGTCTGGCAGGTCAGCGACGGGCGCCTGACGCTGGTGCAGGGGGCCGACACGGTCTCGATTGAACTGGGCTTCGGTCTGGCGGGCAGCGCCGGCGGTCAGCCGGCGCGGGCGGTGATGACCTTCGTCACCCGCAAGGACTCGCCGCAGTCGCGGCTTTCGGTGCGGGTCCGGGGCGTGTCGGCGCGCGACATCGCCGCCCAGGCTCCGGCCCTGGCCTGGCTGAAGCTGGTCCGTGCGCCGATCTCGGGCGAGTTCCGCGCGGCGCTGGACGAAAAGGGCCGCATCGGCACGCTCGAGGGGGCGCTGGATTTCGGCGCGGGCGCGGTTCGTCCGGGGGTGGCGACCGCGCCCATTCCCTTTGACAGCGGCAAGCTTGCCTTCCGTTACGATCCGGCCACGCGCAAGGTCGAGTTCACCCGCGCCAGCGTGCGCAGCAAGGTGCTGCGGGTCTCGGCGACCGGTCATGCCTATCTGCGCGACATGTCGGGCGGGCTGCCCAAGACGCTGCTCGCGCAGGTGCGCTTTTCGCGGGTGATGGTCGATCCGCAGGGGCTGTTCTCGGCGCCGGTGCGGTTTTCGCAGGGCGCGGTCGACCTGAGGCTGCGGCTCGATCCGTTCGACCTGACGCTGGGGCAGCTGGTTCTGGTGGAGGGCAAGCGCAAGATCGTCACGCGCGGCGAACTCCGTGCCACCGACGCCGGCTGGCATGTCGCGCTGGATACCGATCTCAACCAGATCAGCCATCGCGCGCTGCTTGCCCTGTGGCCGGTGGACGTGGTGCCCAAGACCCGCGACTGGCTGAAGGAGAATGTCCAGACCGGGCTGCTGTTCAATGTCCGGACCGCCTTGCGCATCCAGCCCGGGCAGAAGGCGCGGATCGCGCTGAGCTATGATTTCTCGGGCGCGGACGTGCGCTTCATCAAGACGCTGCCGCCCATCCAGAAGGGCCGGGGCTATGCCACGATCACCGACCACACCTATACGATGGTGGTGGATTCGGGCTATGTCGCGGCGCCCAAGGGGGGCAATGTCGATGTGTCGGGGTCGGTCTTTTCGGTGCCCGACATCACCAGCAAGCCGACGCCCGCCGTCGTCGATCTGAAAACCGACAGTTCGATCACCGCGGCCCTGTCGCTTCTGGACCAGCCGCCGTTCCGCTTCCTGTCGAAGGCCGGCAGGTCGGTCGATCTCGCGCAGGGGCGCGCACGGCTGAACGCGCGGATCAGCCTGCCGCTGGAGGATCACATCCCGCTTTCGGCGGTCACCTTCGACGTCTCGGGCACGCTCGAGGGGGTGCGCTCGGACAAGCTGATGCGAGGGCGCACGATCACGGCGACAAGCCTGCAGCTGAAGGCCGACAACGCGGCGCTGACGATATCGGGGCGCGGGCGGCTGGGTGTTCTGCCCTTCGACATGACCTGGCGCCAGGCGCTGGGGCCGGACAAGGGCCGGACCAGCACGATTACCGGGCAGGTGGCGCTGTCGCAGGCTTTCGTCGACGAATTCCACATCGGTCTTCCGCCCGGCGCGGTGTCGGGCGACGGTCAGGGCCGGATCGACATGACGCTGGATCGCGGGGGCGGAGGCACGTTCCGGCTACGTTCCGACCTTGCGGGGGTTGGCCTCTCGATCCCCGAGATCGGCTGGTCGAAACCGGCAGCGCAGAAGGGACTTCTGGAGATCGACGGCCGTCTGGGCCGGCCGGCCTCGATCGACCGGCTGGTGATTCAGGGCAACGGGCTCGACGCCACCGGCGCCGTCTCGCTCGGGGCCGACGGGCGGCTTGCGCGGGCGCATTTCTCGCGGGTGCGGATCGGCGGCTGGCTGGACGCGCCGGTCGATCTTGTCGGCCGCGACGCTGGCGGCGGACGCCGCGGCATCGCGATCAGCGTCGGCGCCGGCACGATCGACCTGCGCCACGCCCGGTTCGGCCGTTCGCGCGCCCAGCGCGAGGCATTGCCGATCCGGCTCGCTCTCAAGGATCTGATCGTCAGCGAGGGGATCCGGCTGGCGGGGTTTCAGGGCAGTTTCTCCACGCTCGGCGGGCTCAACGGCAATTTCATCGCCAGCGTCAACGGCAAGGCGCCGATCGCAGGGACCGTCGCACCCAGTGCCAACGGTCCGGCGGTCCGGGTACAGGCGCAGGACGCAGGCCGCGTGCTGGCGGCGGCGGGGCTTTTCGACCGCGGGCGTGGCGGCCGGTTCGAACTGACACTGGTGCCGCGGCCGGCGACGGGGAATTACGCCGGTCACCTGTCGATCCGCGACATCAAGGTGGTGCGGGCGCCGGCGCTGGCCGATCTGCTCGAGGCGATCTCGATCGTGGGGCTGATCGAGCAGCTCAACGGACCCGGCATAGCCTTCACCGATGTCGAGGCCGATTTCCGGTTGACCCCGCGCGCGCTCGAGGTCAGCAAGGGCTCGGCCATCGGGCCCTCGATGGGGCTGTCGCTGGCGGGTCTTTACGACCTCGGAAACCGGAGGTTCGACATGCAGGGCGTGATTTCGCCGATCTACATCCTCAACGGGATCGGGTCCATCCTGACCGGCAAGGGCGAGGGGCTGTTCGGCTTCAACTACACGCTGA
>JASBUM010000680.1 GCA_030147905.1 Acidimangrovimonas sp. | reverse complement strand
GATGGAATTTCGGCGAAGGCAGAGGTACGCTTCACCGGGGCCGGCAGATCCGAATCCCGTGCATCTTCCCGCGCGGCCAAAGCGCCGTGCGTGTCGGCTGTGGCCTCGGCGTCGCCGGAGGCCGCGTTATCCTGCGCCGCGCGGTCGGCGGCCATCGCCTCCGCCGACGGCGCGTCGTTCCGATCCGCCGCCGGCGGTGCTGCGCCCTCGGATGCGTCGGCTTCGGACGAGAGGGTTTCGGCGGCCGGAGAATTGGCCGATCCGTCTTCCGCGCCGGGCGCGCCCGAACGGTCCGCCGCCGCGATGTTGGCGGAGGCGTCGATCTCGGGATCGAGCGGGGAAGTCGCAAGGCGGCGCACCTTGACGACGCGCGCGCGCGCGGTGATGGGCTCTTCGCCCTGTTCGGCGGCCTCCTCGGCGGTGGTTTCCGGCTCGCCGGTCACCGCCCCGGCTGCGGATTCCGCGTCCTGGGCCGCATCCTGGGTCGCGCCGCCTTCATCCGCGCCGCCCGCGACGGCGCCGGCCGCCGGCGGCTGCACTGCCGTGTCCGCCGCAGTGTCCGCCGCCGCCTCCGTTACCGCCGCCGTCACCGCGTGGTCGTGACCTTCGGCGTCCTTGTCATCGGGTGCCACCGGGGGCACCACTGCGGGCATCACCGGCCCGGAGGAGGCCTGTCCGGTGGCAGCCGTCGCCGAGGCCACCGCAGTCTGATGGACCGCCGAGGATTCCTGCTCCGCCGCATCCGCCGGGGCGGTGGGGCGAGGCCCGGCAGCGAGATCGGTCCCGGCCTCATCCGCGGCCTCATCCGTTCCGGCCGGGTCCGGGACCTCGGCCGTCGCACCGACCAAGGTGAAGGGAGCCATCACGCGGCTGATCGTGCCAACCCCGTCGTCTGCATCCACGTCGTCTGCATGCCCGTCGAGTGCATCCCCGTCGACCGGAACTCCCTCGACCGGATCCGCGTCGGGCGGAACGGTCATATCGAGCGTATCCGTCTCGCCGGAATCGCCATCGGCGGGGGACATACCGGCGGGCTGGTCTTCCGCCGGCGCTTTCGCTGCGGTCGTCGTTGCCTCGGAAGCGGCCACGGCGGCGACAATCGTGGTGAAATCTCCCGCGCCGTCGGCAGATTCATCCGGCCCGCGTCCGGCAGCCGCGCTGGGGGCGACTGGCTGTGCGCTCCGCAGCTCGATGGGGGCTTTTGCCGTATTGTCCCGGTCCGCCCTATCCGCGCCCGTCACGTCCGCGTCCGCGTCCGCGCCCGCGTCCGCGGTGGCGTCGTCGACCTGGCCTCGGGGCGCAGCGTCGGGAGCCATCTCGGCGACCCGCCCTTCCGCAATCTCCGCGGACTGGTCGACGAGGCGGTCCGTTGCGTCCTCATCGGTGGCGGCCGAGCCGTCTTTCGTCGCAGCGGGGGGGTGCTGGGCAGAGGCTGCCGCTTTCGCGTCCGCCGCTACCCGGACAAGACCCGCGCTGTGAATGGCGATCGCCCCGGGCGGCGGGAAGGTCGTCCCGGCCGTATGTCCGGCCCCTGGCGTCGGCGCATCGGCTCGGTCCTCGAAACCATCTTCGTCCTCGAAGTCGTCATGGACCGCGCCCGCCGAGGCCGCGGGGGGCTGCTTCGCCAAGGCGGAGCGGGAAGGCGCGACGGAGGACGGAACGGCGGCATCTGCAAGGCGGGGCTCGTGCTCGGGGCTGGCCATCTGTGCCGCCATCCGCAGCCGCTGAAGTCGCGCGGCGACGCTTTCGGGTGCGGCGGGAACCGCAGCGGCGGGAAGGGCGCGCGCCTGATCGCGGATATCCGGGGTCTGCGACCGGATCGCGTCGGCGCCCTCCGCCTGTGCCGGACCGTTCACCTCGGGC
>JASBUM010000248.1 GCA_030147905.1 Acidimangrovimonas sp. | reverse complement strand
GGGTAGCCGATGAGCAGGAAGACCATCAGCGACAGGAACATGATCGGCGCCATGTTCTGGGCGATGAGTTCCATCATTTGCGCTTCTCCTCGGCGTCTTCGAGATAGGCCGCGCCCTCCAGCTCGGCGGCGTCATGGGATGACACGAAGGGGACGGGATCCTCGATCAGGCCGCGCATGATCGCGATTTTCTTGATGATTTCCGACACGCCCTGAACCGTGAGCAGCACGAAGCCCAGCAGCAGGAACATCTTGGCCGGCCACAGGATAAGCCCGCCGGCATTGGTCGAGATCTCGCCGGTGTTGTAGGACAATGCCACCCATGGCACGAAGAAGAAATCCATCAGGATGACGAAGGGCATCAGGAAGAACAGATGCCCCAGCAGGTCGATCCAGTGCTGCGTGCGGCGCGACAGCGCGCCATAGATGATGTCGATGCGGATATGCTCGTTCTGGCTCAGCGTATAGGCCGAGGCCAGAAGGAAGGCCGCTCCGTACAGATACCATTGCAGCTCGAGCCAGGCATTCGACGACATGTCGAAGACCTTGCGCACGACGGCGTTGATCGCGCTGACGAAGATCGCGACGAAGATCAGCCAGCCTACCGACTTGCCGATCACTTCCGTCACGCGGTCGATCCCGCGCGACAGGGCGATGAGCCCCTGCATGGGCGCTTCCTCCCTTGTGTGTCCTCTGGGCTCTCGCCCGGGTGAATTGGCCGGACCATATGGCGAATATCCGCTGTCACGTCAACGGCACCGAGGGTGATCGGGCGTGATGTCGCGGGTAGCTGCGCGCGGGAAGGGCAGGGGCCATGGCAGCATGCCCGCGAGGGTTGCGCGCCCGTGGTCGGCGGGCAGGGGCGCGCTGGCAAGCGGGTGCGCCGGGCGGGTGGCGCAGGCGGGTGACGGTGTCAGACGGGTTGCGCGCAGGTGGGCGGCGGCAGCGCGCGGGCCGACGAAGCGGGGCCGACAGCGCGGGGCCGGTTTGACGGCGGGGCGTCGCGGCGGCTGGCATGGGGCCGTCGGGGCTGCGGGGGGCGCGGCTGTCTCGCGGCGCGCCGGCGCGTGACGGGCTGTCTTCGGTCGGGATGGTCCGGCGCGCAGGATTCCGGCGCGCAGCATCGGCGCGCGCGGCCTGTATCAGGCGATGGGCCCGCGCCGCTCGAGCAGATCCCAGCGGTTTCCGAACGGATCGCGCCATACCGCCACGCGGCCGTAGGTTTCACTACGCGGCGCCTCTTCGAATTCCACCCCCGCCGCGCGCATTGCGGCGTGATCGGCGTCGAAATCGTCGGTCTCGAGAAACAGCGCGACGCGCCCGCCGGTCTGCCGGCCGATGGCGGCAGCCTGGCCGGGGGTCGCGGCCCGCGCGAGCAGAAGCGCTCAGCCCCCGCCTCCGGGCGCGACCCGTACCCAGCGTTTGGCGCCCTGATCGATATCCTCGAGCAGATCGAAGCCGAGCCGGTTGCAATAGAAATCGATCGCGGGCTCGTAGTCGGGCACAACGAGGGTGACGGTGGCGATGGCGCGCATTCCTGCCCCCTTTACCCCGCAGCTAGCCCTGCGTCGGCACGCCGTCGGGCAACTGCAGCCGGGCGACCTGTTCGGCGATCGGATCGACCGACAGCGGATGCAGTTCCGCGCTGTGACCCGCGGGATCGCCGATCGGTTGCCAGCGTCCGCCCTTGTAGATCTCCAGCGCGCTGAAATTGGCCTTGTAGCCCATCTTGCGGCTGCCGGGCACCCAATAGCCCAGATAGACATAGGGAAGCCCCAGCTCACGCGCGATGCGAACATGGTCGAGGATGACATAGGTGCCGAGGCTGCTGGCGGCCTGCCCCGGATCGTAGAAGGAATAGACCAGGCTCAACCCGTCATCGAGGATGTCGGTCAGGCAGACCGCG
>JASBUM010000671.1 GCA_030147905.1 Acidimangrovimonas sp. | reverse complement strand
GCGACGAACGGCGTCGAGGCCGCCCGCGCCGATCTGATGACGCGCTGGCCACGGGCCCGTTTCGTGGCCGACGGGGCAGCCATCACCCAATGGCGCGAGGCGCTCTTTGGCGGGGCGGGGCGGCTGGACCTGCATCTGATAGGGGCTCCGTTCCAGATCAAGGTATGGGAGGCGCTGCTGCGGATTCCGCCGGGCCATGTAACCACCTATTCGGAAATTGCCCGGCATGTCGGCGCCCCCCGCGCACAGCGCGCGGTGGGCAGTGCCATCGGCCGCAACCCGATCTCGTGGCTGATCCCCTGCCATCGCGCGCTGCGCAAGTCTGGCGAGCTCGGCGGCTATCACTGGGGGCTGCCGGTCAAGCGCGCCCTGCTGGCGTGGGAGGCCGCGCGGCTGGACGCATCCGAGGATGCGGCGGCGCTGCCGGCAGGCTGACCGTTCGCCCGGCCGGTGCGCCCGGATATCCCGAATTCGATTGACGCCCCGACGCTTGCGGTCATATGACTTGACCAATTGCGGGGTATGACGGGAATGCCATTTCAGAAGGTTCGACCCGAAAAGCTGTCCACGGCGGTCGTTCGGCAGATCGAGCTTCTGATCCTGCGGGGCATCCTTCGCCCGGGGGAACGGCTGCCGTCCGAACGGGACCTTTCAGAATTGCTGGGCGTGTCGCGCCCATCGCTGCGCGACGCGGTGGCGGAGTTGCAGCATCGTGAATTGCTGACCAGCCGCGCGGGTGCCGGGATCTTCGTGGCCTAGGTGCTCGGCTCGGCCTTTTCGCCGGCCCTGATCGCGCTGTTTCGCGCCCATGACGAGGCGGTTTTCGACTATATAGCCTTTCGCCGCGACCTTGAGGCGCTGGCGGCGGAACGCGCTGCGGCACTGGGCTCGGACACCGATCTGAAAGTCGTGGACACGATCTTCGCCAAGATGGAGGCCGCCCATTCCAAGCGCAGTCCGGCCGACGAGGCCCGGCTGGACGCGGAATTCCACATGGCGATCATCGAGGCCAGCCACAACGTCGTCATGCTGCATACCATGCGGGCTATGTTCGACCTGCTGCGCGAGGGGGTCTTCTACAACCGGCAGGTGATGTTCAAGCAGCGCACCACCCGGCTGGCGCTCCTCGATCAGCACCGGGCGATCAATGCGGCCGTGCAGCGACGCGATCCGGGCGCCGCGCGCACGGCCGTCCAGGCCCATCTCGATTACGTCGAGAGCGCGCTGCGGGCCCAGCAAAAGGCCGACCGCAACGAAGCGATCGCGCAGCAGCGTTACGAACACGAACGCGGGCGCTGACGGCCCGCGTCCGGTCCGGACGCCGCCCCTCAGAGCGCCAGTGCCTCGACCGCTTCAAGCGCGCGCGGCAGGGCCTGATCGGGGTTCAGCGCGATCGCATCCGCGGCGACCGTCTCCACCGTCTCCACCCCGAAGAAGTTGAGCATGTGGCGCACGTAGCCGCTGGCGAAATCCACCGCCGAGCCCTGCGGCGTGCCGTCGGATGCCATTGCGACGACCGCGCGCTTGCCCTCCAGAAGCCCGCGCGGGCCCGCTTCGGTATAGGCGAAGGTCTCGCCGCGGCGGGCGAGTTGGTCGAACCAGCTCTTGAGCTGGGCGGGAACGCCGAAATTGTAGACCGGCAGCCCGATCACGATCGTATCGGCCGCACGCAGCTCGTCCAGAAGCGTATCGGCATAGGCGACGATGCCGCGTTGCGCCTCGTCGCGCGCCTCGGCGGGGCTGAAGA
>JASBUM010000669.1 GCA_030147905.1 Acidimangrovimonas sp. | reverse complement strand
CGAGGTGCTGGCGGGCGTGGCCTACAGTCAGCTGGTCCGGCCCGGGGCGCCGGTCATCTTCGGCGCTTTCGTCACCTCGATCGACATGAATTCGGGCGCCCCCACCTTCGGGACCCCCGAGGCCGCGCTGATCACCTATGGTGCGGGACAGCTGGCGCGACGGCTGGGCCTTCCCTATCGTTCCGGCGGGGCCTTCTGCGGCTCCAAGCTGCCTGATGCCCAGGCCGGTTACGAAAGCGCCAACAGCCTCAACATGGCGCTCCTGGCGGGGGTGAACTTCATGCTGCACGCCTGTGGCTGGCTCGAGGGCGGACTGGTCTCGTCCTACGAGAAATTCGTCATGGACGCCGATCAGCTTGGCGCGCTGCATCATCTGGCGCGAGGGGTGTCGATGGATGCCAACGGTCAGGCGATGGATGCGATCCGCGAGGTGGGGCCGGGCGGGCATTATCTGGGCTGCGCGCATACCCAGGCCAATTTCAAGTCGGCCTTCTGGCGCACCGGCGTGCTGGACTACAAACCCTTCGAGACATGGGAGGAGGAGGGCGCGCGCGACACCCAGGCGCTGGCGGCGAAGCGCGTCACGCGCCAGCTGAGCGAATACCAGGCGCCGGCGCTCGACCCGGGCAAGGCCGAGGCGCTCGCCGAGTATGTCGCGCGGCGGAAGGCCTCGGAACCCGACGCCTTCGGTTGAGCCCTGCCGGGCGCGGACGAACGGTGCGCGGCCCGCGGCCGGCGGAACGGGCCGTGCGACGGCGCCCTTGCCGAAACGCGGGCGGCACGCGGCGCGCGTTTCGGCGAGCCGCGGTCAGTGGCCGGGCAGGGCGGCCCCGCGGGTCGTATCGGCTTCGCGCGCGACCGGCTCTGCGCCGGCGGCCACCGCGCGCTCGACCATGAGCGCGGCCATCACGGCGATATGATATGACGGCCGGTAACCGGCCGCGCCGCTTCGCCGGTCATGCTCCAGCATTTCCACTTTCTCGCGCAGACGCGCGATCAGGGCGGCGGGTTCGGCCGCCGGCGTCGGGCCGATGAGCCGCACGAGATCGCGCTCGCGCCTGTAGTGGGCGGATCCGTGGCGCGCGGCCTCCATCAGCAGCCGCGGTCGTAGCCTGGTGCCCGCCGCGCGCGGCTGATCCGCCACGTGGGCCCGTGCGCCCCGCCGCATCGCGAAAGGCGACGAACCGGAATACGCACCGTCGTCGTTTCGGGGCTGGGCTGGAAGGGTCTGCATCGGCCATCTCCTGTCTCGGTCGACCGCGCGACCCCGGCGGGGCGCGGCGGCGATTTCGCCTGAGTTGCCCGGCTTGCCATGGCACAACCCCGCGTTGCGCATACGGCACGCCGAGCGTGCGCCCGTTTCAGCGATGGTTAGGACTTCATAAACCATGATCCGCAGCCGGGGCCCTGCGCCGTATCCGGTCGAGGCCGGCGGCGCGGCCTCGGCGCAACCGGATGGGACAGGGCAGGTGAATCGGATCGGCTGGAACGAACACGGCGACATGGGCGCTGAAGG
>JASBUM010000636.1 GCA_030147905.1 Acidimangrovimonas sp. | reverse complement strand
GGCCCAAGCAGAAGACCGCTCGTCATCGAGGCCGACCCGGAGGCACCCGCAGCCGACCCGGCCTTGGCCGCACCGGTGGCGGATGCATCCGGCGCCGTTCCGCCGCAGGGGCGCGCGATGCGCCGGCTGGCACGGGCGGCGTCGCGCCGGCCATCGTGGCTCGCGCGGCGCTTCGGGGGGTCGGCGACCGCGCTCGTCGGGCTGGTCGAATCGGTCGGGGCGTGGCATTTCGTCACCGGTCTGATCGCGCGCAACCCGGCGCTGGGATGGGTTGCGGGCGCGCTTGTCGGGGTCGTCGCGGTCACCCTGATCCTGATCGCCCTGCGCGAACTGGCGGCATTCGCGCGGCTGGCCCGCGTCGATGCGATCCAGGGCGCGGCCGGCGCCGCGATGGCGGCGGCCGATCTGGCGGCTGCGCGCGACGTGGTCGGCCGGCTCGACCGGCTCTATGCGCGGCGCGCCGAGTTGCGCTGGGCGCGCGGACGGCTGCGTGACGACCGCGAGGGGATGCTGGATGCCGACGGGCTGCTGATGGCGGCCGAGGCCACGCTGCTGGAGCCTCTGGACCAGGCCGCGCGCCGCGAGGTGGAGGCCGCCGCCCGTCAGGTCGCGGCGGCGACCGCGCTGGTGCCGCTCGCGCTTGCCGATGTGCTGACCGCGCTGGTGGCCAACCTGCGGATGATCCGCCGCATCGCCGAAATCTACGGCGGCCGTTCGGGCCTGCTGGGCAGCTGGCGGCTGACCCGGTCGGTGATGACCCATCTGGTTGCCACCGGCGCGGTGGCGGTGGGGGATGACATGGTTCATTCCATCGCCGGGGGAACGCTGCTGTCGAAGCTTTCGCGCCGCTTCGGCGAAGGCATGGTGAACGGGGCGCTGACCGCGCGTGTCGGCGTGGCCGCGATCGAGGTCTGCCGTCCGCTGCCATTCCGCGCGCTTCCTCGTCCGAGTGTTTCGGCGCTTGTCGCGCGGGCACTGACGGGCCTGTTTGCCGAAACCCGCGGCGCAGGGCGCGAGGCGACCGGCGGCGCCGGCCCGAACGCCCGAACGAAGAGCCACCCGGACGGCGGTGCGAACGGCGACTTCTGACGGCGCACCCGGCGGATCCCAGCGCCAGCGAAGGGGGACTGAGACCGGGACAGGGACGGGGCTTCGGGGGCATTTGCCCTGCCCGCCGTCCCCGCTTTGCGTGGCCGCGGCGCGTGGGCGCATCAACCATCCGCCCTGTCCGGCGCGGCGCGCGCGCGACCGAAGGCAGGGCCTTTCGCCGCCCCCCCGCGGACCGCAGGCCGTGACAGGCGCCACGGATTCAGGCATCGCAGGCCCCGTTGACCGGCCGGCCCCGGCCGGTCACGTCGCGCGTCGTCAGCCCGCTGCGGGCGTGATGATCCGCGTCAGATCGGTCCGGATCGCGGAGATCGACGCCATGGCGTCCACCCGGCCAAGCACGCCGCGTGCCTCGTAATAGGCGACAAGCGGCGCGGTCTGGGCGTGATAGGCGGCAAGGCGGCTGCGCACGGTGGTCTCGTTGTCGTCGGCGCGGCGGTCGAAATTGCCCCCACCGCAGGAATCGCAGATCCCGGCCCGGCGGGGTGGCTTGAACCGGTCGTGATAGCCCTCGCCGCAATCGGTGCAGGCATGGCGGCCGGTGACCCGCTCGACCAGCGCGTCCTCTCCCACCTCCAGCGCGATCACCGCGTCCACCCGGCGGCCGCTGCGCGCGAGCAGCCCGTCAAGCGCCTCGGCCTGCGCGCGCGTGCGCGGGAAACCATCGAGCACCACACCCGCCGCCGCGTCGGCGGCGGCCAGCCGCTCATCGAGAACGGCGAGCACGACCGAATCGGAGACCAGCGCCCCGGTTTCCATCGCCTCCCGCGCGGCGCGGCCCGCGGGCGTGCCCTGCGCCACCGCCGCACGCAGCATGTCCCCGGTTGAAAGCTGGACCAGCCCGCGTTCGCGTTCGAGCATCCGCGCCTGGGTGCCCTTTCCCGCGCCCGGCGGGCCGAGCAGGACCACCACCTTGGCCCGCCCGCCGCCGGAGGGGCCGGCAGGCCCGCCCCCCTGTCGCCCGCCCCCCTGTCGCCCGGCCGCCGTCATGCCGTCTGCCGGTTCATGCGGTTCTCGATCAGGTCGTCGACCACGCCGGGATCGGCCAGGGTCGAGGTATCGCCCAGCGCGGCGAAATCGTCGGCGGCGATCTTGCGCAGGATACGCCGCATGATCTTGCCCGAGCGCGTCTTGGGCAGGCCCGGCGCCCACTGGATGAGATCGGGCGAGGCGATCGGCCCGATTTCCTTGCGCACCCATTTCACCAGCTCGTCGCGCAGCCCGTCCGAGGGCTCCTCGCCATGCATCAGGGTGACATAGGCGTAGATCCCCTGCCCCTTGACCGGGTGGGGATAGCCCACCACCGCAGCCTCGGCGACCTTGGGATGGGCGACGAGGGCCGATTCGACCTCGGCCGTGCCCATCCGGTGGCCCGACACGTTGATCACGTCATCGACGCGCCCGGTGATCCAGTAATAGCCGTCCGCATCGCGGCGGCAGCCGTCGCCGGAGAAGTAATAGCCCTTGTATTGCTGGAAATAGGTATCCTCGAAACGCTGGTGATCGCCCCAGACGGTGCGCATCTGCCCCGGCCAGCTGTCGGCGATGCACAGCACGCCCTCGGCCTCGGTGGCGGTGATCTCCGCGCCGTTCTGCGCATCGAGGATGACCGGCCGCACCCCGAAGAAGGGCTTGGTCGCCGACCCGGGCTTGGTCGGCACCGCGCCGGGCAGGGGCGTGATCATGTGGCCGCCGGTCTCGGTCTGCCACCATGTATCGACGATCGGGCAGCGGCCGCGGCCGACATGGTCGTTGTACCAGTTCCACGCCTCGGGGTTGATCGGCTCACCCACAGTGCCCAGCACCTTGATCGCCGAAAGGTCGTGCTTGGCCGGCCATTCCGGCCCCTGCCCCATCAGCGCCCGGATCGCGGTGGGTGCGGTGTAGAACTGGTTGACCCCGTGCTTGGCGCAGATCGCCCAGAATCGCCCCGGATCGGGCCAGGTCGGCACGCCCTCGAACATCAGCGTGGTCGCACCGTTGGCCAGCGGGCCGTAGACGATGTAGCTGTGCCCGGTGACCCAGCCGACATCGGCCGAACACCAGAAGATGTCGCCGTCGTGATAGTCGAAGGTCAGTTCATGCGTCATCGCCGCATAGGTCAGATAGCCGGCGGAGCTGTGCACCACCCCCTTGGGCTTGCCCGTCGAACCCGAGGTATAGAGGATGAACAGCGGGTCTTCCGCATCCATCGGCTCGGCCGGGCAATCGGCGTCGGCACGTGCCATCTCGGCCAGCAGGTCGATGTCGCGGCCGTCGATCCAGGCGGTGTCGTCCCCGGTGTGCTTGACCACGAGGCAGCGCACCCCCTCGTCGCAGCTTTCCAGCGCACGGTCCGTGTTGGCCTTCAGCCCGGTCCGCCGCCCGCCGCGCGGGGCGGTGTCGGCGGTGATGACGACACGCGCCGCGCAA
>JASBUM010000615.1 GCA_030147905.1 Acidimangrovimonas sp. | reverse complement strand
CGCGCGTGCCAAGCAATGGCAGATGCTGGGCGGACGCGCCGTGCTGTTGTACAGCCTGTCCATGTTTCGCACCCTGCCCGAGATCGGAACGATCGTGGTCGCCCTGCCCCCCGGCGAGGCGGCGCGGGCGAAGCTGACCGCTGCGCTTGCCGCAGCCGGCATAAGTGCGGAGGGGCTGGTTCTGGTCTCGGGCGGTGAAAGCCGCGCCCGCTCGGTGCACAACGCGCTCGACGCGCTGCGCGCCGCGATCGGTGCCGGGGCAGCGGCCGATGCACGGGTGCTGATCCACGACGCCGCGCGGCCCTTCGCGGGGCCTGCGCTGGCGCGGCGGGTGCTGGGCGCGCTCGACCATGCGCCCGCGGCGGCGCCCGCGCTGTCGTTGAGCGATGCGCTGTGGGAAGGTGGCGGCGGACGGGTGCGCCGGATCGTGCCGCGCGACGGGCTTTATCGCGCGCAGACCCCGCAGGGCTTCCACCTCGAGGCAATCCGCGCCGCCCATGCGACACTTGCCAGCGATCCGGCCGCGCAGGCGCCGGCCGACGACGTCGCGGTGGCGCTGGCGGCGGGGCTTGACGTCGCCATCGTCGAGGGCGATGAGGAGAATTTCAAGCTTACCCTGCCGGGCGACATGGAACGCGCGGCGCGGCTTGTCGCAGGTGGCGGCGGGCCGCGGCAGGCCATCGGCACGCCGGCTGCGGCACCGGGCGCCGGGGGGTCTCCGGCAGCCGCCGCGCAAACAGAAAGAGCGGAACGGATGCGGATCGGAACCGGCTTTGACGTGCATGCCTTCGCCCCCGGCGATCACCTCTGGCTGTGCGGGCTGCGCATCGACCATGATCGTGGCCTGTCGGGGCATTCGGACGCCGATGTCGGCATCCACGCCCTGTGCGACGCGATCTACGGCGCGCTGGCCGAGGGCGACATCGGACAGCATTTCCCGCCCAGCGATCCGCAGTGGAAGGGCGCGGCCTCCGCGCAGTTCCTGACGCATGCGGCCGGACGAATGCGGGCGCGCGGGCTGACGCTGGGCAATTGCGATGTCACGCTGATCTGTGAATCGCCCAGGATCGGGCCCCACCGCGCGGCGATGGCGGCGCGGCTTGCCGCGATCATGGAGGTCGAACCGGCGCGCGTGAGCGTCAAGGCGACCACGACCGAGGGGCTCGGCTTTGCCGGGCGCAAAGAGGGGATCGCGGCCATGGCCAGCGTCTTGATGGTGCCGGCATGAACCGGCTGGTGGCGACCTTCTTCGGCGTGGGCTACCTGCGCCCGGCCTCGGGAACCTGGGCCTCGGCGCTCGCGGTGGCGCTGGCCTACGGGCTCCATCGGCTGGGCAGCTTCCCGCTGGTGCTGGCGGCCACGGTCGCGGCGATCGGCTGGGGGTTCTGGGCGTGTGAAAGCCTGCTGCGCGACCGTCCCGGCGCCGACCCGTCCGAAGTGGTCATAGACGAGGTCGCCGGCCAATGGATCGCGATGTGCGCGCCCTCGGCCGGGTTCTACTTCGCCGGCCTGCCCAATGATGTCTTCCCCTTCCCGGGCTGGATCACCGCCTTTGTCGCCTTCCGTCTTTTCGATATCTGGAAGCCATGGATCGTCGGGCGGGCGGATCGCCGGGGCGATCCCGCGGGCGTCATGCTCGACGACATCTATGCCGGGCTGATGGCCGCGGTGGTGGTGATCGTGGCGGCCGGGATCGCGCACGGGATCATCATGCGATGACCCTGCCGGCGGGCAGCGGCGGCACGGGCGCCAGCACGGGGCCGGACGTCAGCGCGAAGCCAGGCGCCAGCGCGGGGACGGACGGGGGAACGACCGACGGCGCCCCCACGCCCGAGACACGCGCGCTGGCGTTGGCGCTTCTGGCCGCGGCGCGGCAGCGGGGCGCGCACATCGCCACGGCCGAAAGCTGCACCGCCGGGCTACTGTCGGGTGCCATCACCGCGCCGCCCGGGGCCTCGGAAATCTTCGAGGCCGGCTTCGTCACCTATTCCAATGCCGCCAAGAGCACGATGCTGGACGTGCCCGCCGAACTGATCGCGCGCCACGGCGCCGTGTCCGAACCGGTCGCGCGCGCGATGGCGGCGGGCGCGCTGGCCCGCTCGGGCGCGAGCCTCGCGGTTGCGATCACCGGCATCGCGGGCCCGGGCGGGTCCGAGCACAAGCCCGAGGGACGCGTCTGTTTCGCCCATGCGCTGCGCGGGGGCGCGACGCGCAGCGAAACCTGCGAATTCGGGCCGCGCGG
>JASBUM010000613.1 GCA_030147905.1 Acidimangrovimonas sp. | reverse complement strand
GGCGGCTGGTGGGACTGGCATCCTTCGAAGACGGCGCTGGAATATCTGTGGCGCACCGGCGCGCTGGCCGTGCTGCGCCGCGACGGGTTCCGCAAGATCTACGACCTCAGCGAAAGGGTCCTGCCGGAGCAGCACGCGGCGCCTGCGCCCGCACCCGGCACCACGATAGACTGGGCCTGTTCGGCCGCGCTCGACCGTTTGGGTTTCGCGACGGCGGGCGAGATCGCGGCCTTCTTCGATACCGCCACGCCGGCGGAGGCCCGTGACTGGTGCATGCGGGCGCAGGCCGCGGGCGAGATCGTCGAGATCACGGTGGAATGTGCCGACGGCCGGCCGCGGGCATCCTTCGCCCGGCCCGATGTCCTTGCCGCCGCCGCCGATGCGCCGCCTGCGCCCGGTCGGGTCCGCATCCTCAGTCCGTTCGATCCCGCTTTGCGCGACCGGGCGCGAACCGAACGTCTGTTCGGTTTCCATTACCGGATCGAGGTTTTCGTGCCCGAAGCCCGACGCAAATACGGCTATTACGTCTTTCCGGTGCTCGAGGGCGATCGCCTGATCGGTCGGCTCGACGCGCGCGCGCGACGCGGCGATGGCGTCTTGGCGGTGCGTGCCTTCTGGCCCGAGCGGGGGGTGGCGATGGGCCGGGGTCGCCGCGCGCGGATCGAGGCGGCGATCGCCCGGCTGACGCGGATCGGCGGCTGCGCGCGGGCGGAATATGCCGGCGACTGGCTGCGCGCGCCGCTGTGATCGGCCGCGAGGCTCAGTCGAAGAACGGCGTGACCTGGGCCACGACGACGGAATTCTCGTCGAGCGCGCGCGCCATCAGCGCCTCTTCCTCGGGGTCGATCTCGGCGCCACCGGCGCGACGTTCGTCGGCGGTGCCATATCCGGTGACGTCAAGCGGCGCCATGTCGGCAACCTTCAGAAGCGCCACGGTCTCCCGCACGGCCTCGGCCTCGTCGACGCCGGCGGCATAGCACAGAAGTGCCGCCCCGGTCGCGCCCTCGGGCAGGCCGTCGCCTTCGCAGCGGCCCAGCTCGACCGCCAGCGTATAGACCTGCTGGCTGCGCTTGGGCTTTTCGGGCGCCTCGGCCATGTCAGTCGCGCAAAAGCTCGTTGATCGAGGTCTTCGACCGGGTCTTGGCATCGACCCGTTTCACGATCACCGCACAATACAGGTTCACGCCGTTCTTCGACGGCATCGAGCCCGACACCACGACCGAGCCGGCCGGCACTTCGCCATACATCACGTTACCGGTCTCGCGATCGACGATCTTGGTCGACTGGCCGATGAAGACACCCATACCAAGGACCGAGCCCTCGCGCACGATCACGCCCTCGACCACCTCGGAGCGCGCGCCGATGAAGCAATTGTCCTCGATGATCGTCGGGCCGGCCTGCATCGGCTCCAGCACGCCGCCGATGCCGACGCCGCCGGACAGATGCACGTTCTTGCCGATCTGCGCGCAGGACCCCACGGTCGCCCAGGTATCCACCATCGTGCCCTCGTCGACACGGGCGCCGAGGTTGACGAAGGACGGCATCAGCACCACGCCGCGCGCGATATAGGCCGAACGGCGGACGATGCAGTTCGGCACCGCGCGGAAGCCGGCCTCGCGCCAGTCGGATTCGCCCCAGCCGGCGAATTTGCTGTCGACCTTGTCCCACCAGCCGCCGTCTTGCGGGCCGCCCTTCTGGATCTCCATGTCCTTGAGGCGAAAGCCCAGCAGCACCGCCTTCTTGGCCCATTGGTTGACGTGCCACTGCCCGTCGGCCTGACGCTCGGCCACCCGCAGCGCGCCGCTGTCGAGCGCGGTCAGCGCGGCCTCCACGGCGTCACGGAATTCACCTGTGGTGGCGGGCGTGATGGTGTCGCGCGCTTCCCAGGCGGCCTCGATGGCGGGTTCGAGTGCAGCGTCCGTCATGCTTCCTCCAAATCGTGTATGGCCCCGTCGGCCCCGAGGCTATAGACGAGGCTGGGTGACCAGGCAATGCGCCGCTTGTGGACAGGAGCCGCTTGATGACCAACGATCCCCGCGTGAGCCGTCTGCGCGACGCAGGCGAGGATATTCGCCATGCCCGGGTGGCGCCTGATACGCCCCAGGCCCAGTCCCCCAGTTACCGTCTTGCCTATGCCGATCTCGATTTCCTGACCAGCGATGCCATGCGCGGGGTCCGGCTGCAACTGGAGATGTCCAAGGTCGAGCAGGAACTTGCCGCCCGCGAGATCGTCTCGACCGTGGTGATCTTCGGCAGTGCCCGGATCCGCCCCCGCGAGGAGGAGGCGCCCTCGCGACCCGCCGAGAAGGGCGACCCGCGCCCGTCGGCCAGCGGCGCGCTGACCGATTACTATTCTCTGGCGCGTGATTTCGCCCGCGCCGTCACCCGGCGCTCGCAGGAGATGGGCGGGCGCGAGCTGGTGGTGGTGACGGGCGGCGGCCCCGGCATCATGGAGGCGGGAAACCGCGGCGCGGCCGATGCGGGGGGGCAATCCGTCGGCTTCAACATCGTGCTGCCGCATGAACAGGGGCCGAATGTCTACGTGACGCCGGAGCTGTGCTTCAACTTCCATTATTTCGCGATCCGCAAGATGCATTTCCTGATGCGCGCGCGGGCGCTCGCAATCTTTCCCGGCGGTTTCGGGACCCTCGACGAGATGTTCGAGGCGATCACCCTGATCCAGACCGGGCGGATGAAGCCGGTGCCGATCCTGTTGTTCGGACGCAGCTTCTGGGACGGGCTGATCAACTGGCAGGCGCTGATCGACGCGGGAACGATCGCGCGCGACGATCTGCGGCTCGTGACCTTCGTGGACGGGGTCGAGGATGCGATGGCGGTGATCGATCGCCATCTGGCCGAGGGCTGATCGCCCGGCGGGGCGGTCGCGGGCGATGATGGCGGAGTGAGGCGATGCAGCTGATCGCAGCGCAGATCGAGAAGTTTCTGGCCGGCCTGCCGCGCGGGGCGCTGGCCGCGGTGCTGGTGGCCATGACGCTCTTCGCCGTGGCGCCCGCCTTTACCAGCCTGCCGCCGGTCGACCGGGACGAGGCGCGTTTCGCCCAAGCCAGCAAGCAGATGCTCGAGACCCGCGATTTCGTCGATATCCGGTTCCAGGACGGGCCGCGCTACAAGAAGCCGGCCGGAATCTACTGGCTTCAGGCCGCCGCCGTTTCGCTGACCGGCCAGGCCGGCGACCGGACGATCTGGAAGTACCGGCTTCCGTCGCTTGCCGCCGCGCTTCTCGCCGTCCTGCTGACCGCGCGGATCGCGGCGATATTCGGCGGGATCCTTCCGGGGCTTTGGGCGGGCGCACTGATGGCCGGGGTCTTCGTGATGGTCGGCGAGGCGCATCTTGCCACCACCGATGCGGCGCTTCTGGCGGCGATTCTCGGCGCGCAATCGGTGCTAGCGGGGCTTTACGTGCGGGCGCGGGCCAAGCGCTTCGGCCCCGAGGCGGCGATTCCCGTCGCGCCCGGCGAGGCTGTCCTGTTCTGGGCGTCGCTCGCGGCAAGTGTGCTGATAAAGGGTCCGGTCGGGATCATGGTGGTGGGTTTCACCGCGCTGGCGCTGGCGCTGGCGCACCGGCGGGCGGCGTGGCTGGGGGCGCTGCGGCCATGGTGGGGCGGGGCGGGTTTCCTGCTGCTGACCATGCCGTGGTTCATCGCCATATCGGTCCGCTCGCACGGGGCCTTCTGGGCGGCGGCGCTGGGACATGACCTGCTGGGCAAGGTCGTCTCGGCGCAGGAAAGCCATGGCGCGCCACCGGGCAGTTATCTCGCCGCGCTGTGGGTCACGTTCTTTCCCGCTTCGGTCGCGCTGGCGCTATCGCTGGCCGCATTGTGGCGCGCGCGCCGGCTGCCGGGCCTTGCCTTCGCCGCGGCCTGGGTCGGACCCAGCTGGATCGTCTTCGAACTGAGCCCGACCAAGCTTATCCATTATGTCCTGCCGCTCTATCCCGGTCTGGCGCTTGCGGTGGCGCTGGTCTGGGCGTCGCTGGTCGCGGTGCGCCCTCGCGCGTGGCAATGGGTGGCGGGTGCGGTGGTCGCAGCGATTCCGCCGGTCATTCTCGGCGCCTTGGGCATTCTCGCGGCGCGCCTTGGCCCGGTGCCCTATCTGCCGCTTGCGGCGGGGGGGGCGCTACTCGGGCTGGGGGGCTGGCTTGGCGCAAGCGCGCTGCGTCACGGTCAGGCCAGCGCCGCGATCTTCGGGCTGTGGATCATGGGGGTGGGCTTTGCCGCGGGCAGCCTTTCGGCGCTGGCACGGGTGCCTGCGCTGTGGCCGGCGCGGGTGATTGCGGCACAGGCGCAGGGGCGCGGCATCTGCCCGGTGCGGCCGATCGTGACCGACGGCTATGACGAGCCCTCGCTTGTCTTCCTTGCGCCCGGCAGCGAGCGTGCGACGACGCCCGCGGGCGTGGCCAAGGCCATGGCCGCGGATCCCTGCGTGCTGGGGGTGGTTTCGGACACCGGTGCCTTCATGGGGGCCGCGCAGGCACTGTCGATCGCGCCGCGCAAGCGGATGACGTTGCAGGCCTTCAACATCGGCAGCGGCAGGCCGGTGACGCTGAACCTCTTCACCCGCCCCTGATCCGTATGTCCCGCGCGGGGCACCAGGCTGCGGGGCACCAGGGGCAGAGCGCCCGGCAGGAGAGGGGCGCGCAATCGTTGCCCCTTCGCGGGCGTTGGGGAAGGGGTGCGCTGTGCAGACGCCCGGCCGCAACGCCCCGCGCCGCCTTGTCGCGCCAACGATCGCCGGTTTCGCGGCGCCGGCGAATCAGGCGGCGCGGTTCCGACGTTCCGGGCCCAAGGCCCCGTGTCGGACGGCCGTTGTCAGGAGGTCTGCAATCCCGCCTCGGCGGCAATTTCGGCGCGGCTCTTGCGGGCGCGCTCGGTGGCCGATTTCAACTGCCCGCAGGCGGCCATGATATCCTCGCCGCGCGGGGTGCGGATGGGCGAGGCATAGCCTGCCTTGTGGACGATATCGGCGAAGGTCTCGATCCGCTCCCAATCGCTGCGCCGATAGGGCGAGCCCGGCCATTCGTTGAACGGGATCAGGTTGATCTTGGCCGGAATCCCGGCGATCAGCTTGACCAGGCGGCGGGCGTCCTCGTCGCTGTCGTTGACACCGTCGAGCATGACATATTCGAAGGTGATTCGCTCGGAATTCGACAGCCGCGGATAATCGCGCAAGGTCCCCAGCAGGGTTTCGATGTTCCAGCGTTTGTTGATCGGCACCAGCCGGTCGCGCACCTCGTCGGTGGTGGCGTGGAAGCTGACCGCCAGAAGACAGCCGATTTCCTCGGCGGCGCGGGCGATCTTGGGCACCACGCCCGAGGTCGAGAGCGTGATGCGGCGGCGCGACAGGCTGATCCCCTCGCCGTCCATCACCACCCGCATCGCGTCGCGGACATTGTCGAAATTGTAAAGCGGCTCGCCCATGCCCATCAGCACGACATTCGAGATCAGCCGGGTTTCGTTCTTCGGCGCACCCGGCTCGGGCCATTCGCCAAGATCGTCGCGGGCCAGCATGACCTGACCCACGATCTCGGCCGCGGTCAGGTTGCGCACCAGCTTCTGGGTGCCGGTATGGCAGAACGAACAGGTCAGCGTGCAGCCGACCTGCGACGAGATGCACAGCGTGCCGCGGCCTTCCTCGGGGATATAGACGGTCTCGACCTCATGGCCGCCGTTGATGCGCAGCAGATATTTGCGGGTGCCGTCGGCGCTGATCTGGCGGGTGACGATCTCGGGCAGGCGGATCTCGAAATGTTCGGCGAGACGGGCGCGATAATCCTTGGCCAGGTTGGTCATCGCCGCGAAATCGCGTGTGCCCCAATGGTATAGCCATTGCCAGATCTGGCCGACCCGCATCTTGGCCTGCCGCTCGGGCGTGCCGATTTCCACAAGCGCGTCGTGAAGCTGCGGCCGGGTCAGCCCGACGAGGTTGCGCCTCGCGCCTGTCTCGGTGCGGCGCGGAATGACGCGGGCCTCGGGCGTGATCGGAGCGGTGGGTTCGGCGGCGGACATGGGCGACTCGTGCGGCGGCTGCGGTGCGGGAAGACGCATGTCTTACAGCATCGCGCGGGCAAGGGGAACACCCCGCCCGCGCCCGGCCGCCCCGTCAGGCCCGTGGCCCGCGGTTACTTGCAGCGCTGTGCGGCGTCGTCCATCGCGGCGGTGAAGCCGATCAACGAGAAGGTATCCTTCGTCTGCGTTCCGCGCGACGACCGCGCGGTGATCGTCGCGTCCGCCCCGGACTTGAGCGCGGTCATAAGCCCGGAATTGTCGGCCGGGGTTTTGGGCCAGGCCCACTGGCCCTTGGTGAACATGGTGTAGTCCTTGCCGCCGAGCGTCAGTGTCGCATCCGAATTCGGCGCGAAGGGGTAGCCGCCGGTAAAGGACAGCTCACCATTGCCGTTGCCCGGCCGGAAGGTGACGAACAGCAAGATGTCGCCACGCTGGACCTTCACCACCTGCCCGCCGCGCGTGTTGACCGACTTCTTGGGGCTGGAGACCCCCCAGCATTCCTTCGGGTTCTGGGCGGTGAACACGCTCCAGTCGGATTTCACCGCGACGCGGGTACTCGTCTGTGCCTGTGCCAGGGCACCGTTCGCCGAAAAGGCGACCAGGGCCACTGCGCCGCCGCGAATAAGCCAGTTTCTCATCGGGATACAGCCTCCGCCGTCTCTGTGCCTCATAAAGCGCGCGGCCAGGCTTTCGGGGCCTTTTGCTATGGCGCGCCCGCCCTGTTCTCGATAAGCGATATCTAGCGCAAATCCGGGCTGTCGCGAAACCCCCCAAGCGCGGAAAATCGCGCATCTGTGAGAGAGGAACCTATGCAGAACGCGCATCCAATGGTCGAATTGTGGCGCGGCGAACGTGTCGAGAGCCAACATCTGGGACATGCGGTGGTGGTTCACGCCGAGACGGGAATCGTCGATGCCTGGGGCGATCCCGAGATGGTGATCTATCCGCGATCCTCCTGCAAGATGATCCAGGCGCTGCCGCTGGTGGAAAGTGGTGTGGCGGCGCGTGCGGGGCTGGGCGCGCGGCATCTGGCGCTGGCTTGCGCCAGCCACGAGGGCGCGCATCTGCATACGGACGCGGTGCGCCGCTGGCTGGCGGATCTGGGGCTGTCGGAATCCGATCTGCGCTGCGGGGTGCAGTTCCCGCGCGACCGGACCGCGGCGCAGGAGCTGACCTGTGCCGATGGGGCGGCCGACCAGACGCATAACAACTGCTCCGGAAAGCATGCCGGATTTCTCACCCTCAACCGGACGCTGGGCGGGGATGCGGAATATGTCGCGCCCGAGCATCCCGTGCAGCAGGCGGTGAAGGCCGCCTTCGAGGAGGTTACCGAAAGCCCCGCGCAGGGCTACGGGATCGACGGTTGCGCGGCGCCCAATTTCGCCACCCCGCTGGCCGGGTTGGCGCGGGCTATGGCCTTCTTCGCGGCAGCGCGCGAAGGCGGCGGCGCGCGCCAGGACGCCGCCGCGCGGCTCGTGCAGGCGATGATGGCCCATCCCGAACTGGTGGCGGGCGAGGGGCGGGCCTGCACCGAGCTGATGCGCGCCATGGCGGGACGGGTGGCGGTCAAGACCGGGGCCGAGGGTGTCTTCATCGCGATCGTGCCCGAACGGAAGTTGGGAATCGCGGTGAAGATCACAGACGGCGCCACCCGGGCCGCCGAGGCGGCGATCGTCGCGCTTCTGGTGCGCGCGGGCGTTCTGGACGCTGCCCATCCGGCGGCGCAAGGCCGCCTCGATGCGGTGCAGCGCAACTGGCGCGGCATGGAAACCGGCGTGCTGCGTGCCGCCCCGGGCTTTCCCTAGTAGTCACGGGACCGGATTCCCGGCGGGCGGCTTTCCCGGCGGGCGGTTGCCGGCGGGGTCGGGTCGCGCCCGGCTCCCCGACGCGCGGCGCGTCGGTCCGGCGGAGAGGGCGCGGGCACAGGCGCCGCGTCCGGTGGAAGGTCGCGGCGTTTCGCCTGGCTCCGCTCGGTCCCCGCACCGCGGTGGGGCCGGCGCGGTGGGGCAGGTTCTGGACGGGCCTGTCAGGGAACGGCGATGAATTCCTCCTGCCGGTAGCCCTGAAGATACAGAAGCGCGGTCAGGTCCCCGTGGTTCACCCGCAGGGCGCAACGCGCCGCCACGGCGGGCTTGGCATGCAGCGCGACGCCCGCGCCGGCGCGTGCCAGCATCCCGAGGTCGTTGGCCCCGTCGCCCACCGCCAGCACGGTGTCCTCGGCGATCCCGAGCCGCTCGGTCAGCGCGGCCAGCGCCGCAACCTTGGCGTCACGCCCGAGGATCGGCTCCGCCACCCGCCCGGTCAGCCGGCCATCCTCGACCAGCAGGCGGTTGGCCTGGTTCTCGTCGAAGCCGAGATAGGCCGCGACGGGCTCCGAAAAGGCGGTGAAGCCCCCGGAGACGAGCGCCGCATAGCTACCGTTGGCCTTCATCGTCGCCACCAGCTTGCGGCCCCCCGGGGCGAAGGTGATGCGTTCGGCCAGAACCTTGAGAACCACCGCCGCGTCCAACCCCTCCAGCAGGGCCACGCGCGCCCGAAGCGCGCCCTCGAAATCCAGCTCGCCATTCATCGCGCGGGCGGTGATCTCGGCCACGCGGGCGCCGACGCCGGCCTCGGCCGCCAGCTCGTCGATGCATTCCTGCTCGATCATGGTGGAATCCATGTCGGCCAGCAGCATGCGCTTGCGTTGCCCCTCGGCAGGCTGAAGGACGAGGTCGATCCCCTTCGACTGAAGCTCCCGCCAGTGGCTTTCGAGATCATCGGGCGCGGCCCCGAGCGCGAATTGCGCCGCGATGCCGGGCGCGAGCCAGTCGAGCGCCTCGCCGCCCCAGGCGGCGCGCAGCGGCTCGGCCAGCGCCGCCGTCAATGAGGGGGTGGCCGGGTTGCACAGCAATGTGGCGATGAACATGCGCGATTCCGCTCGAGGTTTCCGATAGTGGCGCGCCGCGTCGCATTCCGCGCCTCAGGCGCCGCATTAATGCAGTTTTCGTGCTTGCGCCAGTAGGCGCCGGGCCTTATTGCGGACGGCGGGACACCCATCCCCAACGAGGGGCGAATATCTGGAAGGATACCATGACCGATACCCCGACCCCGGCCGCGCGGCCGGCCAATCCGCGCTTTTCCTCTGGCCCCTGCGCCAAGAACCCCCAGTTCTCGCTCGACCAGCTTGCCGATGCCCCGCTCGGGCGTTCGCATCGTGCTGCCGTCGGCAAGGCCAAGCTTCAGGAAGCCATCGACCTTACCCGCGAAATCCTCGGCGTGCCGGCTGACTACCGCATCGGGATCGTGCCCGCCTCGGACACCGGCGCGGTGGAGATGGCGTTGTGGTCGCTTCTGGGCGCGCGCCGCGCGACCATGCTGGCCTGGGAAAGCTTCGGCGCGGGCTGGGTGACCGACGTGGTCAAACAGCTGAAGATCGACGCCGAGGTGAAGACCGCCGATTACGGCGCGATCGTCGATTTCGCGACGGTCGATTTCGACACCGACGTGGTCTTCACCTGGAACGGCACCACTTCGGGCGTGCGTGTGCCGAACGGCGACGCGATCCCCGCCGACCGTGCCGGGCTGACGATCTGCGACGCGACCAGCGCCGCCTTCGCCATGGACCTGCCCTGGGACAAGCTCGACGTCGCGACCTTCTCCTGGCAGAAGGTGCTGGGCGGCGAGGCCGGCCACGGGATGCTGATCCTGTCCCCCCGCGCGGTCGAGCGGCTGGAAAGCCACACCCCCGCCTGGCCCCTGCCGAAGATCTTCCGCATGACCAAGGGCGGCAAGCTGATCGAGGGCCTCTTCCGCGGAGAGACCATCAACACGCCGTCGATGCTGGCGGTGGAAGATTACCTTGCGGCCCTGAAATGGGCGCGATCGCTGGGCGGCCTGAAGGCGCTGATCGCGCGCGCCGAGGGCAATGCGGCCGTGGTGGCCGATTTCGTCGCCCGCCACGACTGGATCGAGAATCTGGCCGAAGATCCGGCCACGGCCTCGACCACCAGCGTCTGCCTGAAGTTCACCGATCCGCGTATCACCGACGGGGCGGCCTTTGCCAAGGCCGTGGCCAAGCGGCTTGAGGCCGAGGGTGTCGCCTTCGATATCGGCGCCTACCGCGACGCGCCGGCCGGTCTGCGGATCTGGTGCGGCTCGACCGTCGAACGGGCCGATCTCGAGGCTTTGATGCCGTGGATCGACTGGGCCTTCAACGCCGAGATCGCACGCCAGGCCGCCGCGGCCTGACCGGACCGCGCGCACAGAGCTGCCCGGCGGCGGACGGACGGAGGTCCGCGCCGCCGGTCGTGAACCCAGGCGCGAGAGGCGCCGCCCCAGATGCATGAATGAAGGATGCTTGACATGGCTCCCAAGGTTCTCGTCTCCGACAAGCTGTCGGAAACTGCCGTCCAGATCTTCCGCGACCGAGGGATCGAGGTCGATTTCCGCCCCGAACTGGGCAAGGACAAGGAAAAGCTCGCCGAGGTGATCGGCGATTACGACGGGCTCGCGATCCGCTCGGCGACCAAGGTCACGCCCAAGATCCTCGAGCGCGCGACGCGGCTGAAGGTCGTGGGCCGGGCCGGGATCGGAGTCGACAACGTCGATATCCCGGCCGCCTCGAAGCAGGGCGTGATCGTGATGAACACGCCGTTCGGCAATTCGATCACCACGGCCGAACATGCGATCGCGATGATGTTCGCGGTCGCGCGCCAGATCCCGGCCGCCGATGCCTCGACCCAGGCCGGGAAATGGGAAAAATCCGGCTTCATGGGGGTGGAGCTTTACGGCAAGACGCTGGGCGTGATCGGCGCGGGCAACATCGGCGGCATCGTCTGCGACCGCGCGGTGGGGCTGCACATGAAGGTGGTGGCCTATGACCCGTTCCTCAGCGAGGAGCGCGCGCGCAATCTCGGCGTGCAGAAGGTCGAGCTGGACGAATTGCTGGCGCGTTCGGATTTCATCACCCTGCATGTGCCGCTGACCGACAAGACCCGCAACATCCTGTCGAAGGAAAACCTGGCCAAGACCAAGAAGGGCGTCCGCATCGTCAACTGCGCCCGCGGCGGGCTGGTCGACGAGGCCGCTCTTGCCGAGGCGATCAAGGCCGGCCACGTCGCCGGGGCGGGCTTCGACGTCTTTGCCGTCGAGCCGGCCAAGGAAAGCCCGCTCTTCGGTCTGCCCAATGTCGTGTGCACGCCCCATCTGGGCGCCTCGACCAGCGAGGCGCAGGAGAATGTCGCCCAGCAGGTGGCCGAGCAGATGGCCGACTACCTGCTGACGGGGGCGGTGCAGAACGCGCTGAACATGCCGTCGGTCACGGCCGAGGAGGCCGCCGTGATGGGGCCGTGGCTGAAACTTGCCGGGCACCTGGGCAGCTTCGTCGGCCAGATGACCGACGAGCCGATCAAGGCGATCAACGTCCTCTATGACGGGACGGTGGCCGAGATGAACCTTGCGGCCATGAACTGTGCGGTGATCGCGGGGGTCATGAAGGCCACCAATCCCGAGGTGAACATGGTTTCGGCCCCGGTCGTGGCGCGCGAGCGCGGCATCCAGCTTTCGACCACGCGGCAGGAAAAGTCGGGGGCCTTCGATGCCTATATCAAGCTGACCGTGGTG